>JAIESJ010000014.1 GCA_019746155.1 Burkholderiales bacterium | reverse complement strand
GCGCAACAGTTTTCTGAACGAAGTCATCGACCGCAGGCTCGGCATCCCGGTCACGCTGTCCGTGGTCTACATCGAGATCGGGCGCCGCGTGGGGCTCGCGCTGCACGGCGTGTCGTTTCCCGGACATTTTCTCGTCAGGTGCACTGTGCGCGACGGCGCGCTCGTGCTCGATCCTTACGCCAAAGGCGCGTCGCTCGGCGTCGAGGACTTGCAACGTCGTGTCAGACAGCTGTGCAACGGCATCGAGCCCGCGCCGGAGGCGGTGAAGAGCATGATCGCCGCGGCGAGCAACAAGGAAATCCTGGCGCGCATGCTGCGCAATCTCAAGGGCATTTTCCTGCACCAGAACGACATGATGAAAGCGTTGTCCATGGCCGACCGCATTATCGCGATTTCCCCCGGGGCTGCTGCCGAGTACCGCGACCGCGGCAGGATTTACCTCAATCTCGAATGCTGCCGCGCAGCGCTCGCCGATTTCAGCCGCTATCTGGCGCTGAACCCCGATGCCGACGATGCCGGCGTGATCCGGCAGCAGGTTGCCGAACTGCAGCAGGCCGCTTCCCGGCTCAACTGAGTGGCAACGCGTTTCATATTCATGAGCGAACGCGGCGTCCATTCGGCCTGGCCCCACCCGTATATTTTGCTGGTTTGCTGCCCCCTGTTCTGGGCCGTGAACTGGGTCATCGCCCGCGGCATTCAGGGCCTGATGTCGCCGGTGGCGATGGCGTTCTGGCGCTGGCTTTTCGCTTTGCTCATCCTGTTGCCGTTCATAGTGAGGCCGATGCGCGATCAATGGCCGGTGATCCGCCGTTCATGGAAGATACTCACGCTGCTCGGGATTCTGGGGGTGGGCGCGTTCAATACCCTGACCTATACCGGCCTCAAATACACGACTGCAACCAACGGCGTACTGCTCAATTCGGTAATCCCCATCATTATTATCGGCATCAATTTTGTTTTTCTCGGGGAACGCATCGGCGGGCGGCAGGGTGCCGGCGTGTTTATCTCGCTCGCCGGCGTGCTGGCCATCGTCAGCCGCGGCGAACCCGAAATGCTGCTCGGAATGCACCTCAATCCCGGCGATCTGTGGGTGCTGGCCGCGATGCTGGTGTGGGCGGTCTATACGATTTGCCTGCGCTGGCGCCCGCCCGAGCTTTCCTCGCGGGCGTTTACCGGTACATTGATTGCAATCGGTCTTATCGCCATTGCCCCGGTTTTCCTGTGGGATTACGCCCAGGGGCACCGCACCGTGTGGAACTGGATCACGTTTTCCAGCGTGGGCTATTTCGCGGTATTTCCGTCGGTGCTTGCCTATTTTTTCTGGAACCAGGCCGTGGCGCGGGTCGGTGCCGACCGCGCCGGGCTGTTCCTGCACCTGATGCCGGTATTCGGCGCGCTGCTGTCGGTGGCATTGCTGGGTGAAGCGCTGTTGCCGTTCCACTTCATCGGCGCGGCGCTCATATTCTCCGGCATCTTCATCGTATCGCGCGCCGGGCGCTCAGCCTGAAGATATGGGCGCGTGGTCTGCAGGGAATCGTCAGATAGGCCGGAAAATCAGCGCCGGGAGGAAGGCAGCCCCATGCGCACGGTGTGCGTCTGGCCGGGGCCGGCTGCGATACTTCAGCCGCCGCGCGGTACGCTGGAAACCGTCGCCGGCTGCGCGGGCGACGGTTGCGGTTTCGCTGCGCGCGCCTCTTTTTCAAGTGCTTCCAGCTGCGCAGGCGTGGGGGGCTCGCCACTCACCAGAATTGAATTGACGGTGCCGGCGCTGTCCACCGGACCACGGAAACGCTCCGCATCCGGCCGCTCGGTGCGCGGCTTCATCCTGATTTCGGTATCGTCGTCCTTCTCCGGCGGCGGACTGCCGTCGTAGACGAGATTGCGGCGGCGCTGCAGGTAAGCGTCGCGCAGGAATTCATACGGGTCGAGCGCCGCGGTTTCGAGAATCCTGCCGGTATCGAGCAGCTCGGCACGGCGGTTGACAATGCGGGCGGCCCACAGCTGATTGCGATCGCGCGATGGATCGACATAAGTGACGAGATCGGTTTTGTAATCGACTATGAGTGCCAGCGCATCGCGCAGATTGCTCGGACCGAAAAACGGCAGCACCAGGTAAGGGCCGTCACCGATGCCCCAGCGGCCGAGCGTCTGGCCGAAATCCTCGTTATGCTTTTCCAGGCCGATTTCGGTGGCCACGTCGATTACGCCAAGTAACCCGACGGTGGTGTTGACGACGACGCGTCCGGCGTCGGATACCGCATCCGGCAGTTTGCCCTGCAACAGATTGTTGAGCGCGACCAGAACGTCGTTGATGTTGGAAAAGAAATTGCTGACCCCGCTGCGCACGAACTGCGGCAGCACGCCGCGGTAGATTTCAGCGGCAGGTTTCAGCAGCACCTTATCGACGCCGTCGTTGAAGTGATAGATGCCGCGGTTGATCGGCTCCAGCGGATCCTGCGGATTGCCGGTGCTGGCGCAACCGCCCAGCAACGCCAGCGACAGCAGCCCGCACAGCATAAACGCACGCAGCCGGCATAACGAGTCGGTCATCTCGGATTGCATTTTATTATTGGGGGGTCGCGTCAAAATGGAAGACCATTATATCAAGCATTCAGAACCGGCGGAAAGCGCGTTTTCGGGCATCCGCGGCGCCCGGTTCGCGGGGCCACGATAGGATAACGGCATTTTCGCCCCCCGCTTTAACTGCCGCAGCCCGGCGCGCTGTCCACGCCGATTTCCCCGCCCATCAGGGCGGTGAGTTCGCGACAGATGGCCAGCCCCAGGCCGGTGCCGATGCCGGCGGGCACGACCAGGATGAAAAAAGACGCAATTGGTTGATAATTGGTTCATTTGGACGAGAAAAGCGCTGCGATGGTACGGTCGCATTTGTTAAAATGCGGCTTTCGGGCGCCGCCGGCCTCCGCATTGAACCCGTAACCCCACCGAGGACATCCATCATGCTACAGAAAGTGAAACCCTCATTCCAGCTCAAGGACATGAACCTGTTCCGCCAACAGTGCTACATCAATGGCGAATGGATCGATGCCGACGATAAATCGACCATGGCCGTGCACAACCCGGCCGACGGCGTGCAGATCGGCACGGTACCCAGGATGGGCGCCGCCGAAACCAAACGTGCCATCGAAGCCGCCCATGCCGCATGGCCGGCGTGGCGCGCCAAGACCGCCAAGGAGCGCGCGGCGATCCTGCGCAAGTGGTATGACCTGATGATGGCGAACCAGGAAGATCTGGCGATATTGATGACGGTGGAGCAGGGCAAACCGCTCACCGAGTCGCGCGGCGAAATCGCTTACGGCGCCTCCTTCATCGAGTGGTTCGCCGAGGAAGCGAAGCGCGTCTACGGTGACACCATCCCGGCGCCTGCGGCCGACCGCCGCATCGTGGTGATCAAGCAGCCCATCGGCGTGTGCGCCGCGGTGACGCCGTGGAATTTCCCCAATGCGATGATCACGCGCAAGGCGGGCCCCGCGCTCGCCGCCGGCTGCACCATGGTGATCAAGCCGGCCTCCCAGACGCCGTATTCGGCGCTCGCGTTGTGCGAGCTTGCCGAGCGCGCCGGCATTCCGAAAGGCGTGCTGTCGGTGGTCACCGGCTCCTCCGGCCCGATCGGCAAGGAATTGACCACCAATCCGCTGGTGCGCAAGTTCACCTTCACCGGTTCGACCGAGGTCGGCAAACTGCTGATGCAGCAGTGCGCGTCCACCGTGAAGAAGGTTTCGCTCGAGCTCGGCGGCAACGCGCCGTTCATCGTGTTCGACGATGCCGACATCGATTCGGCGGTCGAAGGCGCCATGGCTTCCAAGTATCGCAACAGCGGGCAGACCTGCGTTTGCGCCAACCGTCTGTTCATCCAGGACGGCGTCTACGAGGCTTTCGCCAGGAAGCTTGCCGAGAAGGTGAGCAAGATGAAGGTCGGCAATGGTCTGGAGGACGGTGTGGTGCAGGGGCCGCTGATCGACATGAAGGCGATAGAGAAAGTCGAAGAACACATCTCCGATGCGCTGGGCAAAGGCGCGCGTGTCCTGACCGGCGGCAAGCGCCATGAGAAAGGCGGGCAGTTCTTCCAGCCCACCGTGCTCGCCGACGTGACACCCAGGATGAAGGTTACCCACGAGGAAACCTTCGGCCCGGTGGCGCCGCTTTACCGCTTCAAGACCGAAGACGAGCTGATCAGGCTTGCCAACGACACCGAGTACGGCCTGGCGGCTTATTTCTACAGCCGCGACATCGGCCGCGTCTGGCGCGTGGCCGAGGCGATCGAATCCGGCATCGTCGGCATCAACGTCGGCATCATCTCGACCGAAGTAGCGCCGTTCGGCGGCATGAAGGAATCGGGCATAGGCCGCGAAGGCTCGAAGTACGGTATGGACGAGTTTCTCGAGGTGAAATACCTGTGCATGGGCGATATCACCAAGTAGAAATACCCGACTTGCGAATGCCGCCGTGCGGTGATACGCGGCGGTGCGGCGCCCGGCAGCGAGGCACGCAACATGGACCACTTCTGCCTGCGCATCGAGGCAATACCGTCGAACCTCAAAGGCCCGTCCACCAGCGCCGGGGGCTGAACCCGCCATGCGCCATTATTGAGCTTTTCCAGACTGCGAGACGTGCTCAATCCCTCACTCCCGGCCTCTCTCCCAAAGGGAGAGAGGAGGCAACAGTTGGTGTAGCGTAGCGCTTTCTGAAAAAAGCCCAGGCACAAGGAGATACAGTGTTCGAAGGATTTCAGCGGATACAGGTTCAGACCAGCGACCCGGAGGTGAAGATCAACCTGCGCTACGGCGGCAACGGGCCGCCGCTGCTTCTGATTCACGGCAATCCGCTCACGCATGTGCATTGGCACCTGGTCGCGCCGCGGCTGGCGCAGGATTTCACCGTGGTCGCCACCGATCTGCGGGGCTACGGCGACAGCGGCAAGCCGCGCGGCAAAGAGGATCACAGCAACTATTCCTTCCGCCGCATGGCGCAGGACCAAGTCGAGGTGATGCAGCATCTGGGTTTCAGGCAGTTTTTCGTGGCCGGCCACGACCGCGGCGCGCGCACCGCGTTTCGCATGGCGCTCGATCATCCCGACAAGGTGCTCAAGTTCGCGAGCTTCGACATTCTGCCCACGCACCACGTATTGACCCACATCTCGCGTGAATGGGCGCTCAACTCCTACCACTGGTTTTTCATGGCCCAGCCCTACGATATCCCGGAGAAGCTGATCGCAGGCAAGGAGGATTACTACATCCTCAAGAAGCTCACCAAAATGGGCATCGGCAAGGGCGGATTCTCGGAGGAGACGCTCAAGGAATATGCGCGCTGCTGCACGCCGGAAAACATCCACGGCGTGTGTGAGGACTACCGCGCCGGGGCGACCATCGATTTCGAGATGGACCAGGCCGATTTCGAGGCGGGGCGCAGGATCGGGTGTCCGGCGGCGATTTACTGGGGCGAGAAAAGCCACACCGAGAAGTTCTTCGATCCGCGCAAGGCCTGGCCGCAGTATTGCTCGAACATCGTGCGCATCCGCTCGCTGCCGTGCGGCCACTACCCGGCGGAGCAGGCGCCGGACGAGGTCTATAACGAACTGCGCGGTTTTTTCAGTTCGTAGCAGCCTGTCGAACTTGGCTCCCATTCGCCGGAACGCATAGCGTTAATGGATCGCTGTTAACTGATGCTTTGGCGACAGGCTGCTTAATAAAGAAGCTTTACGTGTCGAAACCCTATGCTGACCTGATCTAACGTCACTTGCATGGCGTTCTTTTTGCCTTATCCTTTAGTTTTTTTCTCATTTTAGGAGTTTGTCGAACCCAAGTCCGACGAACTCCTAGCGGGGCTATTCCTTGATGTTCGAGCGCTTGATGATCGGCACCCACTTCTTCTCTTCTTCGCGGATAAACTTCGCGAACTCCGCCGGAGAGCCGGGGGCGGCGTCGATGCCGCGGTCTTTCAGTTGCCGGATGACGTCCGGGGACTTCAACGCGGCCACGAGTTCCTTGTTGAGCCGGTTGATGATGGCCGCGGGGGTCCTGGCCGGCGCAAGCAGGCCGTACCAGTTGGTCGCGGCGTAACCGGGTACGCCGGATTCCGCGACGGTCGGCACTTGGGGCAGAGCCTCGGCGCGCTTGACCCCGGTCACCGCGATGCCGCGGGCCTTGCCGGACTGCACATGCGGCACCGCAGTCGAGATCACCGCAAAAAACGACGGCACATGGCCGGCAATCAGGTCGGTGATCGCCGGCCCGCCTCCCTTGTAGGGGACGTGCGACATCTGGATGCCGGCCATGGACTCGAGCAGCACGGCCGCAAGATGTCCCGGACTGCCGATGCCGGAACTGGCGTAGTTCAACTGTCCCGGCTTGGACTTGGCGAGCGCAATGAACTCCTTGAGGTTCTGGGCCGCCACCGAGGGGTGCACGATGATGATGTTCTGCAGCGAGACCATCATGCCGACCGGGGCGAAGGATTTGTGCGGGTCGTACGGGACTTTCTGGATCGCCGGGCTGATGACGAGCGTGCCGATGTGGCCGAAGCCGACGGTATGCCCGTCGGGTTCGCTGCGGGAGATGATGTCGACGGAAATCACCCCGTTCGCACCGGGCCGATTGTCGACCACGATCTGCTTGCCGAGCGTGGCCGACAACTTGGGCTGGAGAATGCGCGCCACCAGGTCGGTCGCGCCGCCCGGCGGGAAGCCTACGATCATGCGCACCGGTTTGGTCGGCTCCCATTCGGCGGACCACGCCGCCGTGGCGAGCGTCAAGGATACGATGCCTGCGGCGCAGAGCGTGCGGCACGTCAATGATTTCAGGCTGAGATGGTTCATGTTATGAGGTTCCTTTTGGCCAAGTCCGGCAGGCTGCCAGGCATGCGAGCGGCGAACGGGCGCGGGCCTTCAGTTCGTCTGGTAAAGCCCCGCCGCCTTGATTACCTTCTCCCATTTCGCTTTTTCGGAGCGGATATAGGCGGCGAAATCCTCGGGCGTGCTGGGTGCCGCGTCGAGGCCCTGCTTGAACAGGAACTCCTTGATATCGGGCATGCCGAGCACGGCGACGATTTCCTTGTTCAGCCGGTCGATGATGGCGCGCGGCGTTTTGGCCGGCGCGAGGATGCCGTACCAGTTGTTGGCCTCGAAGTCCTTCAGGCCGGTCTCGGCAACGGTCGGCAGCTCGGGTACCAGCCCGGAGCGCTTGGCGGTGGTGACGGCAAGCGCTTTGATCCTGCCGGATTTGATGTGGGGCACGGAACTCGCCGCGGTGGCGAAAATGAGGTCGATGTTGCCGGCAAGCAGGTCGACCATCGCCGGGCCGCCGCCCTTGTACGGCACGTGCACGATTTTCGTGCCGGCCTGGAGATTGAACAGCTCGAGCGCGAGGTGGCCCGCGCCGCCGATACCCGAGGAGCCGCCGTTCAGGGGTTTGGCCTTGGCAAGCGCGACCAGTTCTTTCACGTTTTTCGCCGGCACCGACGGATGCACGACGAGGATATTGGTCGAATCCACCGCGCGCGAGACCGCCGCCAGGTCCTGGAGCGGGTCGAACGGCAGTTTTTTGTAGAGGCTGGGGTTGATGGCGAGCGCCGCGATCGTGCCCATCAGGATGGTGTAGCCGTCGGGATTGGACTGGGCTGTGATCTCGGTGGCGATATTGCCCGCCGCGCCCGGCCGGTTGTCGATGATCACCTGCTGGCCGAGCCGCTCGGAGAGCTTGCCCGCCATCGCGCGCGCGGTGGTGTCGGTGCCGCCGCCCGGCGCAAAGCCGACCAGCATGCGGACCGCCTTGGTCGGATACTCGGCTGAAAATGCCGCAGCGGGCATCAGTGCGCAGATCAGGGCCAGCGGTTTGATGTATTTGATCATTTTATCCTCCTCGTTGGAATCGGGTTCATGCCCATTGTTACATAGACGGTCAAGCAGCCGCACCTGCCTGTGGTTGCGCCGCACGCGCGGCCCGTCGCGCAGCCGCCATCCGGGCAGCAAGCGTGAAAGCATGTTCGAGCGCACCGGGGTCTGCCTTGCCTTGGTGGCCGACGATGTCGAACGCGGTGCCGTGCGCGGGCGTGGTGAACACGATCTTCAGCCCCGCAGTCACCGTAACGCCCTTGTTGAAGCCCAGGAGCTTGGTCGCGATCTGGCCCTGGTCGTGGTACATCATCACCACGCCGTCGAATTCGCCCTTGAGTGCCCTGAGAAAAATCGTGTCGGAGGGAATCGGGCCGGTGCAGGCGACGCCGGCGGCGCGCAGTTTTTCCACCGTCGGCCGAATGATGCGGATTTCCTCGTCGCCGAACAGGCCGTTTTCGCCGCCGTGCGGATTGAGCGCCGCCACGCCGATGCGCGGCGTCTCATGGCCCGCCGCGCGCAGCGTGTCGTCGGCAAGCGCGATCGTCGCACTGATGCGCTCGGGCGTGATCATGTCGACCGCCGCGCGCAGCGCGACGTGTGAAGTCACGCGGAAGGTGCTGAACTCTTTGATCACGTTCATTTCGCCGAAGAAGCCGCTGTGGCCGGTGAGCTTGGCAAACATCTGGTGCTCGTCATGGAATTTCCAGCCGCCGGCGTGCAGCGCGCCCTTGTTGAGCGGGGCGAAGCAGATGCCGTCCAGCTTGCCCGCGAGAGCGAGACCGATCATGAACTTGAGCGTCTCGCCGCTGAGCCGTCCGGACTCCGCCGACATCGCGCCGCGCCTGAACTGCTGCGGATCGATATTGTGCAGATCGAGGAGTGGCACGTCGGCTCGCGGCCATTCAACCTGGGCGATGTCCTGGTAGGCGGTGTAACCCACGGTGACGCCGGCATCCCGCATGCCCAGTTCGAGGACTCGCGCATCGCCGATCACCACGACGCGTGCAATGGTGTTCATCGCGCCGGAAGCGAGCAGCTTGGCCGAGATTTCCGGGCCGATGCCGGTCACATCGCCCAGCATGAGGCCGATGATAGGCAGGGAACTGTTCATGCCGTTTACATAACTATTTGAATTAAATCAATATTTCTTCACGTTCGTGCGCGCGGCGGTTTTCTTTTTTGCCTTCGCGCCGGCACCACCGATGGCGAGCAGCCGGGTGAGCTCGCGGATGCTCTTCACCTTTTCCAGATTGAGCACGAGGTCGACCACTTTCTCGGCGTTCGCCTTTGGCAGCCTGCCCCACGCCGCGCATTCGCGGAATTTGTCGGCGAGTTCCTGATCGCTCATCGGGTTGGCCGGACTGCCCTTGCCGAAGTCGGCGCGGCCGCTGATTTTGCGTCCGTCCGTGAGCTCGATGTCGATGAGGGTGGTCATTTTTTCGTAGCCGGCGGCTTCCGCTTCCGGATGCACGCCGAATTCGATTTTCGCGATCATCCTCTTCACGTCGGGACGGTTCACGACCTTGTCGGTGAATTCGGCGAGCCCCGCCTTGCGTTCCAGCAGCAGGATCGCCATGCAGAACTCCATGCTGAACTTGGCCTGCAGCTCGTTTTCCGGGCGATGGTGGATCAGCGCGTTGGGCATGTGGCGGTTGGTGCCGACCCTGACCCTCACCACCTGTCCGGGCTTGATGTCGTGTTGGCGAATGAGATCGAGCATCAGGCCCATGCCCGGGTGGGTGAGCGAGCCGCTGGGGTGCGGCTTGATCGAGACGCCCGGGAAGGCGAAGGTCCACGGGTTGCCGAGCTTGCCCTCGATCGCCTGCGGGTCGTAGCCGCCGCCCGCCGCCTTAAAGAAGCCGCGGTTGGCTTCGAGCACGATGGGCGTGGCGGTCCAGCCGAGCCTGGCGAATTCGGCGGCGACGATGCCGGATTCGGCGGAGCGCCCGGGATGGAACGGCTTGGTCATGGTGCCGAAGTTCTCGCGCAGGCCGGCCGACTGGCTGGCGCCGATGCCGAGCGCGCGGCGCGTTTGCTCCATATTCAGGCCCAGCATGCGGGAAGCACCGGCCGCCGCCGCGATGGCGCCGATGGTGGCGGTGGAGTGGAAACCGTCATCATAATGGCGCGGATTGATGGCTTCCGAAACCTTGGTTTCGACCTCGACCGCGATCTGGTAAGCGGTCAGCACATCCCGCCCGGAGCGGTTGTCGCGCTCGCCCAGCGCCAGCACCGGCGGCAGCGCCGGCGCGGTGGGGTGGGTGAGCAGGCCGTAGACGCGGTCCTTGGCGACGGCGAGCTGGGTGTCGTCGTAATCATCGGCATGGATGGCGATGCCGTTGGCAAACGCCGCGAAGCGCACCGGCACTTTCATGCCGGTGCCGATGACGGTTGCGCCCTTGTCGGTGGGGATGCCCAGCGACTTGAGGTAGGTGCGCACGATGTGTCCGGACTCGGCGGCGTTGCCGGCCAGCGCGAGACCGATGCCGTCGAGTATCGAGCGTTTGCCGAGGTGCATGACTTCGGCGGGGATGGCGGAGGATTGGGTGGCGACAATGAATTCGGCCACGTATGCCGTCAGCGACGGCGACTTGTCTTGGCTCACTGCTTTCGACCTTTCCGATGACATGAGTCGCGGGTTCGATCGGATTATCGCATCTTTGGTTCCGGTCTGGGCAACAGCGGCTCGAGGGGGCGGTTTTCGCAGCTTCCGATCCCCTGGCGGCGCAGCTATGCACGCCTTGTAGGAACCGCAACGCGGCCCGGCATTAGAGCCGGAGTGGGGAATGACGAATTGTCTTCCAGGAAACAGACGGGTGGTGCGGATGGCTTTCTAATTGCAAAAAACAGTGCGTAACGCCCCGGTTGCATCGTGCCAAATTTGGGGGAAGAAGCCATGGTTGCTTCACGTACGTTGCCAAGATCAATACATGCGGGCTCGACGCGTCTTGTGCGGCCGAGCCGCAGCATCAACATCGTAATGTCTATTTTTGCGCAAAAAAACCGGCGATGGATTAAGCAGGCGAAATGCGCCCGGCAAGCGCCCCACAGCCGGCGGGAACGGCGCAGCGGCGACGGCGAGTGATTTACCACCCAGTCTGATACGACAAGCTTGAAGGAGGGTTGATGAATGCAGTCATGCGTGGCCTCGATGGGGTTATCGTGGACGAAACAGCGGTATGCCTAGCGGACAAGCAGAAGAATCAGTTGTATTACCGCGGTTTTGCCATCGAGGATCTGGCCGAGCGTTGTTCATATGAGGAGGTTGCTTATCTGTTAATGCACGGCGATTTGCCTGATTCCGTGGCGCTCGACGGCTTCAAGCGCAAATTGGTGGGGTTGCGCGAGCTTCCGGAAGCGCTGAGGATTGTCTTGGAGCGGTTGCCTGGGAACGCCGACGCCATGGATGTGCTGCGCACCGGCTGCTCGGTACTCGGCAGCATCGAGCCGGACATCCAGTCCTCGCGGCTGACCGGCGGCGTCAGCCAGCACTGGCTGGCGAATTGGCCTATAAGTTATTGATTTATATTGATATTATGAAAATCACCGGGGGTCGAAGCCACCCTTGCCTGGTCAAGAAGCGATCTGCACGAACAAAGGCTCCACTTAGCGTTTGGTTCCCGTGACCGCGCGTAACGAAGGTACGCCGCGCACAGGAACGTGCGCATCAAGCTCTTGCGAAATCTTTTCCAACTCGCGAAACATACGCGGGTCTTCGCAGAAAGCGGCATTGAATCGAATCCAGGGGCTTGCCTCCTGATCTGGTCTGAAAAGGCTGCCGGGGACCAGAGCAACTCCGTCGCGCGCCGCCAACCGGGCGACCCGGTTGCTGTCGTCCACGCCGGGAATACGGGCCCAGATGAACGTGCCGCCATCCGGGGTGCAATAGAGCTCGAGGCCGCATTGCACTAGGCCACGGATGGTCTCGTCGCGTTTTTGCTCCAGCAGGCGGCGGAGGCCCTCAACGTGCCTTCGATAAGCCCCGCCAGCGAGAACATCGTGGACGAGCCGTTCGTTCGTTTCGCAGGTCGTGAGTCCGGTTAGCACCTTAATGTCGACCAATTCCTCGCCCAATTCCCGGCTACACGCAATAAAACCGACGCGCAGGTCGCAGGAAATCGTTTTCGAATAGCTGCCGACGTAGACGACGTGGCGCAGCTGATCAAGCGCCGCCAATCGGACTGCACGGTCTGGCGCGAGATCACAATATGCATCGTCCTCGATGACGATCAAGTCATGCGATTCGGCCAGGCGTACGATCCTGTGCGCCACTGCCGGGGATATCGAAGAGCCCGTCGGGTTCTGTAATACCGAGTTCACGAAGAACACCCGTGGCCTGTGCGCCTTGATTGCCGCTTCCAGCGCGGACGGATCAGGACCCTGCAACGTACGGGGAATACCTACCAGCTTGGCACCAAGGAGTTTCAGGTGGCGGTAGAGGATCAGGTAACCGGGATCTTCGACTAGGACTACATCGCCAGGTCGGACGAGGTAGCGGGCAACGAGATCGAATGCATGGCTTGCACCGTGTGTTGTGACAATCCCCTGGAGCGATACGTTGATGTTGAGCTCGCCCAAGCGTCGGACTAGAAGCTCACGCAGTGGAAGATACCCGTATGCTTCCCCATAGTTGACGAGATGGGGCGCGGCACCCTGCGCAACCGAGCGCAGACCCTTCTGCACGAGGCGAGGATCTAGCCAAGATGTGGGTTTTGCGTTCGCATGGCAGCGTCTCGGCGTGCTGAACTCCGAGCGGCGGCCGGCTATGGACGCCATCATGTGCGGCACGGCGAAAGCCAGCTTCTGCCCCTGCAAAGTACCTAGCGAGGAAAGCGAATCAAGGGCCTGATCAAGACGCGATGGCGGCTCCGAGATCGTTACCGTATCCCAATGCGGTGCAACGTAAAAGCCAGATCCTTTTCTGGAAGAGAGATAGCCGAGCGCGACGAGTCGCTCGTATGCCGCAATCACCGTGAATGCGCTGATCCGGTGTTCCCGCGCAAACCGACGAATGGACGGCATGCGTTGGCCTGATCTGACGGTTTCCGTGTCAATTAGTCCCCGGATCTGCTCGACGATCTGATCGGTGAGCGAAGAGGGTGCCGTGGGATCGAGCGCGATAAAGGTCATAGGACTGTATAGGCTTTCCAGCCGCAACAGTTGCGGTCACGGCGGGGCGAACTGTGTATGGAGAGTCGGACAAGCCTTCCATATGATGCTACAAGGAAG
>JAIESJ010000094.1 GCA_019746155.1 Burkholderiales bacterium | reverse complement strand
ACAGGGGTATACCGATCTGGGCCGGCGCGCCGCCCTGGTGGACGCGGCCGAGAGCGCGCTGCGCCGCATGGCTAGAGACCTGCGGCTCGCGCTGCCCAACAGCGTGCGGGTGAGCAATACAGCAGGCGGGTTTGCTCTCGAGCTACTGCCGATCATCGACGGCGCAAAATATTCATCCAAAGGTCCATCCAGGCTCCGTTTCGGCGGCCAGGGCGCCCAGAGCTTCGGTATCTTGGGATGTTTTCATAAAATTGTGCCTGGGACGTACTCCGATTACCGGATTGTGATCAACAATCTCGGGACCAACGCCGGGACTCAGTCAGGTTCGGGCAACGATGCCTATATCGGCCTCGCACCCGGCATCGAGAACACCATCACTCCATTGGGGTTCACCATTGTCGTCTCGTACGTTCCCAACCTCAAGCTTCCCGGCCCCTACGCTTGCCCCACCACTGGCAACCACCATATCGACCTTTACTTTCCGCCCGGCACCCCGACTCCGCATAAGTTCACCGATTCAAGTCCCCAGAACCGCTTGTTTGTGGTGTCCACGCCGATTACCTACCTGTGCGACAAGGCGGGCGGGACGCTCACCCTCTACAAGAACTATCCCATCCAGGCGACCCAGCCCACCACGGCAGCCGCGCTCAATGCGCTGCCGGGTGTGACAAGCAGCCTAGTGGCCGATCTTATTAGCGACTGCAGCGTTTCGACAACGACCCAAGACATCAGAAACCGTGGCCTGGTGACGCTGAATCTCAGCCTGTCGCAGGCGAACGAAACCATCCGCCTGCTCCACCAAGTGCAATTGGACAACAGCCGATGAGGCTCCGCAAGAAGCAATTTGGGTTTGCGATCATCAGCGCCATTTTCTTGGTCGTGGTGCTGGCCGTGTTGGGTGTGTACATGGCGACCATGAGCGGGGTGCAGTATGCGACCACCACCCAGACCTTTACTGCCCCACGCGTGTATTACGGGGCCAAGGCCGGCCTGGAGTGGGGCATCCACCGGGTCATCGCTGCGGCTCAGCCGTGCTCATCTCTTTTTCCTGCGCCGTTTGCCCTGACCGGGGTAGGCTTCGAGGGCGTGAGCGTCAGCGTGACGTGCAACGATACCAGCTACCCCGGGCTCTTTTACCTGACTGTTACCGCGACGCATGGCGTTTACGGCAGCCCGGATTACTCCCAGCGGGTGCTGGAAGCCACGGTGGCGAACTTCTGAATGAAGAGCCCGACATATGACACGTAGCATCAGGCTATTTTCCCTGTTGGCATTGCTGGCCGGGTTGGGCCATGCACCGGCGGCGCTGGCGCTGGTTTGCAATTCCACCGGAACAGGGCTTAACTGGGGCACTGCGGCTACTTGGACTTGCGGACGCGTACCGACGAACGCCGATAACGTAAATATTCTGGCCGGGCATATCATCACGATGAACGGCAATCCGGGCACTGCTTTATCCCTGACCATCAGCGGGACTGCAAACTGGGCTGCGAACAACACCACCAACGTGTTAACTGGCGGGGTCACCATCAACGCGGGCGGCAACATTGCCGGCACCGCCAACGGGGTTCTTACCAGTGCCGGCGGGCTGACCATCAATGCCGTAACAACCAGCACCACGGTCACAGTCATCCTGCAAACGACCACCGGGCAAACCATCAGTGGCGCCGGCACTTTGGCAAGGCTGACGGTCAACACCACGGCGACAAATACCGGCACATTAACGGTAAGCACGGCCCTTGCCGGCTCAAGTACCTTAACGAACACGGGCACGTTGAATATCGGCGGAACTTCGACCATAACCGGCCTGACGGCGAATACTGCCGTTAACACGGTCAACTACAGCGGGGCGGCACAAACAATACAGACCCCGACCGCAAATACTTACCATCATCTCCAGCTCGCAGGCAGCGGCACAAAAACCTTGCCCGCCACTGCGATGACGATTGCCGGCGATCTCACCGTGTCGGGTACCGCCACGGCGAACACGGGCAATGCCCTGACCGTGAACGGAAACGTGAATATCGGCTCGGGAACGACGTTCGACGCAAACACTTATACCCATAACTTCAAAGGCAATCTAAGCAATAGCGGCACCCTCACAGGAGGGACAAGTACCGTCAACTTCAACGGAACGGTAGCCCAATCGATATCCGGCACTGGTGCTACCAACTTCTTCAGTTTGACTATCGCCAATGCGGCCGGTGTGACGCTCACTGACAGTATCACTGTCCGAGGCAACTTCACCAATACCGCGGGATTCACGGCGGGAACCGGCACCGTTACTTTTGGCGGTTCGTCCGCGCAGAGCCTGACCGGGTCCACCACGTTCAATAACCTGACCATGAACAATGCCGCCGGGCTTACCCTCAATAACACCGTTTCGGTGGGCGGCACCATGACTTTTACCGGTGGCAATATTGCTACTGGTGCCAATGCTCTAGTCATTACGCCGACGGGGAGCGTGACACGGACCAGTGGTCATGTTGTCGGCAACCTAACCAAGCATTTCACGAGCGGTACCAGCGTGACGCAGAACTTCGAGATCGGGACCGGCGCCTCCTACACGCCGGTCACCGTGACTATCGATACGGTCACTGCCGCTGGCAGTATGACGGCCACGACCGCGACGCCTGATCATCCTCAGATCGCTACGGCGGGTATCGATTCGACCAAGAGCGTGAATCGCTACTGGACGCTGAGCAAAGACACCAGCCTTGCCTTCACTACGTTTGGCGCAGTTTTCAACTTCGTCAGCGGCGAGGTCGATGCCGGCGCCAACACGGCTAACTTCATTGTTCAGCGCTACGCAGCGCCTACCTGGTTTAACACCACGCTGGTCGCGCCGTTGGCCACTTCGACCGAAGCGGCCAACATCAGGGACATGGGCGATTTCGCCATCGGTCAGCCTTTCATTGTCAGCTTCTCGCGTGAAAAAGAATTCGTGTTTACCCGGGAACTGTACTAATAAGATCGATTAATATGCTCGGCCTTTTTTGACTTCACCCATTCCGACGGCCGCTAACCGCCCTTTCCTGCGCGGAAACTGTGTGGCAGCGCATATGTCAATGATCCCAAGGCTCGAGCGCGCTTCGGGGCCTATCACGGCGGCGATCAACCCATAGATTTATTTAAGAATTTTTAAATTAAACAATATGTTATAATGTTTTCCCTAGGCCGCCTCAAAAAAACATGCTTAACCACTTGACATTATTGCGTTTTATGCTAATTTCATCCAACTTAGCCTTATCAGGGCTAGAAAAATGAGATTTCTAGGTTCCGCCAAGCGTAAACCGGGTTGGCTGTGCATCAACCTGATGCCGGAGCGCGTGGATATCTCGCACGTACTGGCTCAAGGCAAGGCGCGGCCCGAAGTCCTGCTGTGCGATTCGTATCGCAAAGAGGGGGAGGATATCGCGACGCTCAAGCGTCTGCGGCGGGAACTCGACCTCGATCGTTATCATTGCACGACATTGCTCAAGACCAGCGATTATCAGGTGGTGCAGGTCGAGGCGCCCAATGTGCCTGCCGCGGAACTGAAGAACGCGGTGCGCTGGAAGCTGAAGGACCTGATCGATTTTCCGGTCGAGACGGCGACGGTGGATGCGGTGACTATTCCCCAAGGTGAAGGTGCGACCGGCCGCAGCCCGCAGGCGCTTGCCGTCGCCGCGCGCAACGATCTGATCGCGGCGACAGTGAAACCTTTCAACGACGCCGACATCCCGCTGGAAGTGATCGACATTCCCGAGTTTGCGCAGCGCAACGTTGCGCACTTTTTCGAGGAGAAAGGCCGCGGGCTGGCGCTGCTGGCGTTTCATGCCAGCGGCGGGCTGCTGACGTTCACGTGTGACGGCGAGCTTTATCAGTATCGGCACCTCGATCAATCGCTGGCCAGTTTCGCCAATATCGACGAGGGACAGCGCCAGCAGCTTTACGAGCGCATCGTGCTCGAGCTGCAACGCTCGCTCGACGGCTTCGACCGGCAATTTCATCACGTGGCGGTATCGAAGGTGGTCCTCGCGCCGGCGCCTGGCGCCGAGGACCTGCAGGAATATCTCGCGTCCAATCTCGGAGTGCCGGTAACGATGCTCGACCTGTCGCAGGTCATGGATTTCCCGGGCGTCCCGGAACTGCGTGAACCCGTGCACCAGAGCCAGTGTCTGCAAATCATCGGCGCCGCGATGCGCGAGGCGGGGACCGTATGAGCCGTGGAGCAGGGGCCCCGCTTGCGGGGATGCGACCGGCGAATGCGGCCAGCCGCCGCTGCGAGACGCTGGTATTTGCGCATGTGATCGAAGAGGCGGGCATCGTATGAGCCAGCAGATCAATCTGCTGAATCCGGCCCTCGTCAAGAAACGGTTGTTGCTGTCTGCCACGACCGCCGCGGGATGTGTGGCGGTGACGCTGGCCATGTTGATTGCATTTCAGTTCTATTCCCTGCAGCAGATCAGGCGGCTTGAAGCGGAACTGCAATCAGCTCAAGCGGAGCTGAAAGCAAAACAATCCCAGGTTCAGAAGCTTGGTGAGGATAGCGCCGCACGCAAGAAGGATGACGCACTCGATGCGGAAATAGCTCGTCTGGAAACCGAACTCAAAATCGGGCGTGAAAACATGCAGGCCCTGAAAGGCGGGGCGCTTGGCAATCAGCAGGGGTTTGCCGAATACCTGCGCGCGTTTTCTCGTCAGTCGGTGAGCGGGCTATGGCTTACCGGGTTCACCATTGCCGGCGCCGGCGATATCTCGATTCAGGGCCGGGTTACCCACGCCGATCTGGTGCCGAGTTATATCCAGCGCCTGAACCAGGAAAAAATTCTGCAGGGGCGCACCTTTGCTGCGCTGGAAATGCATACGCCCAAGGGCGCGAGCAAGGATCAGAAGAAACTGCCACGATTTCTCGAATTCACCTTGACTACTGCCGAACCGGCCAGCGTTGTGGCCGGCGCGGGGAAGACGCCATGAAAGAGCAGTGGCAACAGCTTGCCGCGAAATATGACGCTTTGGCACTGCATGAGCGCATAATCATGCTGGTCGCGATGATTGCCGCCACCTCGGTGTTTTTCTATTACCTGGCGCTCGATCCGCTCTCGGTTAAGCAGCGTCGTTTGGTTCTGGATATCAGCGAAAAACGCACTGCCATCAAGACCGCGGAGAATGTGCTCAAGCTGCAGGGAAGCCAGGCCGATCCCAACGCCGCTAAACGTTCCCATCGGGATGCCTTGCGCAAGCAGGTTGCGGAACTCGACAGGAACATGCAGGGGCTACAGAAAGAATTGGTGCCGCCCGACCAGATGGCAAAGCTGCTGGAGGGCATGCTCTCGCGTAATCGCGGCCTGCAGCTCATCAGTCTGCGCAAACTGCCGGTGCAGCGCTTCGAGGTTTCCGGTGCGGCGCCGGCCGCACCGAAAGCGGACACCGCCGCCACGGCCAAGGCCGCGGCGCAACCCGAGCGCGGCATTTATCAGCACAGTTTCGAACTGATTGTTCAGGGTTCCTATGCCGACTTGCACGATTATCTGGCGCGGCTGGAAAAGCTGCCGTGGCAGATGTTCTGGGGCAAAATCAGCATGGATGCGGAGAACCACCCCAAGCTGACGGTGACGCTGACGGTTCACACCCTGAGTCTGGACAAGGCATGGCTGATCGTATGAAACCGTCTAAAGTTTCAGGTCTAAGGTTTAAAGTTGCGCCAGCTTGCCGGCGCCACGAGAACTTGAGACTTGAGACCTTAAACTTTAAACGGCGGGCGCTCGCGAAACTTGTACTTGCCGCGATGCTTTCGTTGCCCGGCGTGGCGTTCGCGCAGGCGATGGCCGACCCGACCCGTCCGCCGACGGAATACGCCGAGGCCGAGAGCGGTGCGCCTGCGGCCGCCGGGCCGGTGCTGCAATCGGTGATGATTACGCCGACGCTCAAAGCCGCGATTATCAACGGTGAAATGGTGAAGCTCGGCGGCCAGTTCGGCAACGCGAAGCTGGTGAAGGTCTCGGAAAGCGAAGCCGTACTCAAGAGCGGCGACGAGACGCAGGTATTGAAAATGTATCCCGGCGTGGAAAAGCGCGAGAGCGCGAAAACGGCGCCCAAGGCGGCATCCAGGCACACGCCGGCAACGCAGCAAAAGCCCGCCGATGCCGGGCCAGGGACTGCACGATGAAAGCAAACAGATTGTATAACTTGAAGCTATTGATGGTGGCGCTCGCGGCAGTTGCAACCGGCGGCTGCGCCAGCATCGATAAATACCGCAATAATGCTTATGAGAGCATCACCCAGGAGCTTGACAAGGCGGTGCAGAATCGCGCCAAGCCCGCGACGCCCGATGCGGTGAGCCAGGCGCTGCTGCCGCCGCTGGTGGTCGAAATGCCCAAACCCGAGGGCCGCCAGGTCGATACGCGCTTCGATCTCAACGTCAATAGCGCACCGGCCAACCAGGTATTCATGGCGGTGGTCTCGGGCACACGCTACAGCATGATCGTCCATCCTGACGTCAAGGAGCCGATTTCGGTGAATCTTAAGGATGTGACCGTGTTCGAAGCGCTCGACACGCTGCGCGATCTCTACGGTTACGAGTACCGGGTGCAGGGAACGCGCATCACGGTGCAGCCGGTGAAGTTACAGACACGCGTGTTCCAGGTGAATTACCTGCAGGCAACCCGTCGCGGCAGCACGGACGTGCGCGTAAGCTCGGGCTCGATTACCGCCGCGGGCGCCGCTGTGCCAGGCGCAACGGGTACGCCCGGCACGCCCGTCACGCCGACGGCAGGCGCGGCCTCGCGGAGTAACGAAAGCTCGCGCGTGACCACCACCTCCGACAGCGATTTCTGGGGCGATGTCACCAAGTCGCTCAATGCCGTTGTCGGCAACGCCGAGGGCCGCAGCGTAATCGTCAATCCGCAGTCGGGCGTGATCGTGGTGCGCGCCATGCCGGCGGAGCTGCGCAGCGTCGAGTCTTTCCTCAAGGCGATGCAGCTCGTGGTCGAGCGCCAGGTCGTGCTGGAAGCCAAGATCATCGAGGTCACGTTGCGCGACGGCTCCCAGGCGGGCATCAACTGGGCGGTGTTCCCGGACGGCGGAAGACGCGCTGGAGCGGGGGTCATCACGCCGGGTTCAGTGGTGAGCAACAATGGCAAACTCACGACGTCGGCCCTGGCCGCAACGCTTGGTGCCGGAGGAGGCGCGCTGGCGGCCGGGACCATAACCGGCGGGGTGTTCGGGCTGGCGCTGCAGACCGGCAACTTCGCCGCGCTGTTATCCTTCCTCGAAACCCAGGGGGCCATCAATGTGCTGTCGAGCCCGCGGATAGCGACCATCAACAACCAGAAAGCCGTGCTCAAGGTCGGCACCGACGAATTCTTCGTGACCAACGTCAGCACCACCGCGGTCACCAGCGGCGCCGGCGTCACGACGACGCCGACCATCACCGTGCAGCCGTTCTTCTCGGGCATCGCGCTCGACGTGACGCCGCAGATCGACGAAGACAACAACATCATCCTGCACATCCATCCCGCGGTGAGCAATGTGAGCGAGAAGCGTAAGGTCATCGATCTCGGCGCGGCCGGCAGCTTCACCCTGCCGCTCGCTTCGAGCGACGTCAACGAAACCGACACCATTGTGCGCGTGCAGGACGGCAATATCGTTGCCATCGGCGGGCTCATGAAACAGCAGACGAATGTCGATCGCAGCCAGGTGCCTGGGGCGGGCGATATGCCCGGGCTGGGCAGCCTGTTCCGTCAGCGTTCCAGCAGCACGGTCAAAAGTGAGCTCGTGATCCTGCTCAAGCCCACCATTATTCACAGCGACCGTAACTGGGAGCAGGGGCTTGCGGAAACGCGCGACCGCATTCGGGCCATGGAGCAAAAGTAATGTTACGGGTTGGGTGTCCAGTGTTCGGGTCGAGTGGCGCCGGCAGATAGCGATGAGGCTGGAGCCCTGAACACGGAAACGGAACATGTACAAAGCCCATTTCGGACTGAACGAGCTGCCGTTCGGCATCACGCCGGATACGAGCTTTGCCTACGCCTGCACCTCGCACCAGGAAGCGCTGAACACCCTGCTCGTCGCGGTCCAGAACGGCGAGGGTTTCATCAAGATCACCGGGGAAGTCGGCACCGGCAAGACGCTGTTGTGCCGTCGCTTCCTCGCCATGCTGGATCAGAATCATGTCTCGGCCTACATTCCCAATCCCTGCCTCGAGCCGCGCACGCTGCTGTTCGCGCTTGGCGAAGAGCTCGGGGTGGAGCTGCCCAAGGAAGCCGACCAGCATCACCTGCTCAAGGGCTTTACCCAGGCGCTGCTTGATTTCGCAGACCAGGGCAAGGCGGTCGTGTTGTGTCTCGATGAAGCGCAGGCGATGCCGATCGAGACGCTGGAAGCGATGCGGCTGCTGACCAACCTGGAAACCGAGAAACGCAAGCTGCTGCAGGTCGTGCTGTTCGGCCAGCCGGAGCTCGACCAGAAGCTCGACCGGGAGTCGGTGCGCCAGCTGCGGCAGCGCATTACTTTCCAGTACCGGTTGACGGCGCTGCGCCGCAATGAGGTTGACCACTATATCGCTCACCGGCTGCGGGTTGCCGGCTATCGCGGCAGCCAGCTGTTCACCAAGTCCGCGGTGCGCGCAGTGCATCGCCAGAGCCGCGGCGTGCCGCGGCTCATCAACATCGTCGCGCACAAGGCCATGCTGCTCGCTTTCGGCGAAGGCCTGCAGCAGGTGTTGCCGCGCCATGTGCGCGGCGCGGCGGCAGATACGCCCGCCGCGGCGCGGCACAGGCCGTGGTGGTGGCTGGGTTTCGCCATGCTGCTGGTTTCCATCGGCGGCATCGGTTGGATGCTGCTGTCATGAGCCTCATCAATCAGGTGCTGCTCGATCTCGAGAAGCGCCGCGCATCCGGAACAGACCGCAGCGCGTTGCCTGACCATGTGCGCGCATTGCCCGAGATGCGCCAGAATACCCGCTTATGGCTGATCGCGCTGGCCGGCGGGCTTGCCATCGCAATGGTCGCAACGTGGGCGGTGTTGTCGGGATTCAGATTGCCAGGCAGCAGGCAGACGCCGCCTGCCCCTGTCGCAGTTTCCCCGGCCGTGCCGATACCGGAGAACAAGGTCGTTCAAGCCGCTGCCTCACCCGGAGCGATGCCCGACGCGCAGCCACGCCCGGAAGCCGCCGCGGCTTCCGCCGCGCCCGTACCCGATTCACAGCGTGCGGACTTGAGTCCGGAGCCGTCGAACGCACCCGCCACGCTGACCGAGAAGCCGCCACGCGCGGCCGACAAAGGGCCCGAGCCCAGGGCGCCGATTGCAACGGCGGATGTGATCGCCAAGGCGCCGCCCGAACCGGCGACGCATGCGCAGCCCAATACTGCCGTCTCGGCCCCGGCCCCGATCGCCACTCCCGCACCAGTTCCACCGGCATCTGTGAGCAAGCCCGAGACCGATGTCAAACCACCCGCGGTAGCGTCAAGGGCGGAAGAGTCCAAGCCGAAAAGCCCGGCGGTGGCGGCTGTCAAGCCCGCCACGCGTGCGGCGCAACCGGAAATCGACAAGCGGTTACGCCAGCTCACACCGCAGCAGCAGGCCGAAAGTGAATATGGCAAAGCGACGGCTTTGCTCAATCAAGGCAGGCTCGCCGAAGCGCGCGAAGCCTTCGAAGCCGCGCTGCGCCACTCTCCCGGGCACCTCGGCGCGCGTCAGGCCCTGTTCGGTCTGCTGATCGAAGCCAAAAACTACGTTGAGGCTGAGCGGGTGCTGCGGGAAGGGCTGCAGCTAAACCCCGGCCAGACCGGCTTCACGATGACGCTGGCGCGCCTGCAGGTCGACCGCGGCAATACCCAGGCTGCGATCGATATCCTGCAGAAAGGCATGGCCTACGCCCAGAACAACGCGGATTATCACGCGTTCCTGGCGGCGCTGCTGCAGCGCCAGCAACGGCACAACGAGGCCATCGAACAATACCAGGCCGCACTCAACCTGAAGCCGCAATCGGGCGTGTGGCTGATGGGGCTCGGCATATCGCTGCAGGCACTGAACCGAAACACCGAGGCGCAGGACGCCTTCCGCCGCGCCAAGGCGAGCGGCAACCTCAATGCCGACTTGCAGGCGTTTGTCGATCAGCGCTTGAGGCAATTGCAGTAAAACTGCAATTGCAGTTTCAAGTTTCTAGCCGGGTCGTCGCCAAAGGATTGGCGACCTACGGATATGCGAATTATTTGCGGAACAGCAAACTGAAAACTCGCAACTCGAAACTGCGCTAGCGCGGCAGCGTGCGCGCCACAACCCAGCCGCTGATGTGTGCCGCTCCCGCCCGGCGCAGGTTTTTCGCCAGTTCGTTCAGTGTTGCGCCGGTCGTCATCACATCATCGATCACGGCTATGCGCCTGCCATCCAGATCGGCATCGCATACGAAAGCGCCGCGCACGTTTTTCTCGCGCTCCTTCCACGGCAGCGCAGCCTGCGGCCGGGTCTCCGTGACTTTGCGGCAGGCATCGCTGAGCACCGGAATGCCGGTCATGCCGCTTACCCTGCGGGCGATTTCGAGCGCCTGGTTGAAGCCGCGCTCGCGCAGGCGTTGCGAAGAGAGCGGCATGGGAATGATGAAGTCGGCATGTTCCGCCACCGCTTTTCCAAGTGCTTCGCCAAGTACGGCGGCAACGGCAAGGTTGCCGCCGTACTTGAAGGCCTGAATCAGGGCGTCGACAGGAAAATCGTAGGCGAATACCGCCGTCACGCGATCGTATCGCGGTGGATGCTCGAGACAGCCGCCGCAGATATCGCCGTCCGGTATCGGCAGCGCGCAAGTCGCACAGCGCATGGTAGGCAGCCGCGGCAACTCACTATCGCAATCATGGCATAACAGGGCATGCCTGCTCGCGGCACCGCACAGCAGACACGCCTGCGACAGCAGGCGCTGTATAAAATCAAGGCGGTTGTTCAAAAATCCGTGCGTTGAATTTGACAAAAAACACGTCTTCCGTAATGATATAGCCCATTAAAAAACAGAGTTTTCAGCTTTCTTACCCCAAGACCCCCATGGACACCCTTTCCCTTAACGGACATCGCAACTCCTGCGTCGACACGGCACCCAGCGGCGAGCGCTGGACGCTGGAGCAGATCGAGGCGCTGTTCGATCTGCCTTTCAACGATCTGATCCACCGCGCGCAGTCGGTGCACCGCCAGCACTTCGATTCCAACGCGGTGCAGCTTTCCACCCTGCTGTCCGTCAAGACCGGCGGGTGTCCGGAAGACTGCGGTTATTGTCCGCAGGCTGCGCGCCATCACACCGGCGTCGGGAACCAGGACATGCTTTCGGTTGACGAAGTGGTCGCTGCGGCGCGCGCGGCGAAACAAAGCGGCGCGACCCGCTTTTGCATGGGCGCTGCGTGGCGCGGGCCGAAACAGCGCGATCTGGAGAAGGTGATCGCGATGGTCAAGGCGGTACGCGGGCTCGGGATGGAGACCTGTGCCACGCTGGGCCTGCTGAAGGAGGGGCAGGCCGAGCAGCTGAAAGCCGCCGGTCTCGACTATTACAACCACAATATCGATACCGCGCCGGAATTCTACGGCGAGATCATCTCCACCCGCACCCAGCACGACCGCCTCGACACGCTCGAACGCGTGCGCGAGGCCGGTCTTCATGTCTGCTGCGGCGGCATCGTCGGCATGGGCGAGTCGCGCAAAAGCCGCGCCGCGCTGATCGCGCAGCTCGCGAACATGGATCCGTATCCGGAGTCGGTGCCGATCAACAACCTAGTGCAGGTCGAAGGCACGCCGCTGCACGGCACGGCCAAGCTCGACCCGCTCGAGTTCGTGCGCACCATTGCCTGCGCGCGCATCACCATGCCGAAAGCGATGGTGCGGCTGTCGGCGGGCCGCCAGGAAATGTCCGAGGGCATCCAGGCGCTGTGTTTCCTCGCCGGGGCCAACTCGATTTTCTACGGCGAGAAACTGCTCACCACCGGCAATCCCGACGTCGAAAAGGACCAGGCGTTGTTCGCGAAGCTCGGGCTGCGCCCGCTTCAGCGATGAGTTTTAAGTGTTGAGTGTTGAGCGGTTGCTGATATGGCTGATAGCCCTATTCGGGCCAAGAGCTTTGAGTTCGCGGTCAAGATCATCCGGCTTTCGAACAAGCTTCAGCAGCAGCGTGAGTTTGTAATCTCGAACCAACTCGTAAGGGCTGGAACAGGTATCGGGGCCAATGTAGAAGAGGCGCAGGCGGGGCAGAGTCGAAAGGACTTCCTTTCCAAAACTCAACACCCAACACTCCAGCAAGCGCTTGCGGCGGAACTCCAGGAACTGGAGGCGCAGGGACTTAAACGCCGCCGCCGCTTGCTTCAAAGCCCGCAGTCTGCGCACGTCACGGTGGACGGCCGGCGGTACGTGGCTTTCTGCAGCAACGATTACCTGGGGCTCGCCGCCAATGCCGAACTGGTGCGGGCAGCGCAGGAGGGCGCCGGGCGCTACGGCGTAGGCGCCGCCGCTTCGCACCTGATCCTCGGCCATGGCGTAGCCCATCATGCGCTGGAAGAGGCGCTTGCCGGATTCGTGGGCCTGCCGCGTGCGCTGCTGTTTTCCACCGGCTACATGGCCAACCTCGGCGTCGTCACCGCGCTGGCGGGGCGCGACGACGCCGTGTTTGCCGACAGGCTCAATCATGCTTCGCTCAACGATGCGGTGCTCCTGTCCCGTGCCGCATTCAGGCGCTATCCCCATCTCGACCTCTCCGCGTTGGAAAGACTGCTTGCCGCCTCGCGCGCAAGGCACAGGCTGGTGGTGACCGACGCGGTGTTCAGCATGGACGGCGACATCGCGCCCGTGCCTGAGTTACTCGCGCTGTGCGAACGGCACGACGCGTGGCTCCTGCTCGACGATGCGCATGGGTTCGGCGTGCTGGGCCGGGCCGGGCGCGGCGTGCTGTCGCATTTCGGCGTCGACTC
>JAIESJ010000007.1 GCA_019746155.1 Burkholderiales bacterium | reverse complement strand
ACCTCTGCACCGCCCGCAAGCCGAAATGCCCGGCGTGCCTGATCAGGGATTTGTGCGAATACCGCGCCAAGACGGTGAATAGCAAATAGGAAATGGCAAATGGTCTGCGCGGCACTTCGCCGCATACGGCCATTCACGATTCACCATTTACGATTTACCATTGACGGATGTTCAACCCTTCCCGCGACGAAGCACGGCGCTTTTTTTTCGACACCTGGGGAAAATACCGGCGGGGCGAAACGCTCACCGGGCTGGAAAAGGTCGCGTTGCAGGTCATCGTCCTGCACCCCGAGTATCACGCCCTGCTCGATGAGCCGGAACGCCATCTCGAACGCGATTATCTTCCGGAGAGCGGCGACATCAACCCGTTCCTGCATCTGTCGCTGCATCTTGCGGTGGAAGAACAGCTTGCGATCGACCAGCCCGCCGGGATTCGCGTGTTGTACCAGCGCATACGGCAGAAAACGGGCTCGGAGCACGATGCCAAGCACGCGGTGCTTGAATGCCTGGCGGAGACGATCTGGCAGGCGCAGCGTCATAGCACCGCACCAGATGAAAAAATTTACCTGGAGTGTTTGCGGGAAAAGACGGGAGACAGGGAATAGCCCTACCTCCCGCACTCTATTTTCCCCTAGTATTTGAGCGTCAGCCCCTGCTGCTGCGAGAAAAACGCGGCCAAATCGGCGATATCGCGCTTCGACAGGTTGGCCGCCTGCGGCCCCATGATCGGGTTCTTGCGCGCGCCGGACTTGTAGTCGCTGAGCGCCTTGACCAGATAATCGTAGTGCTGACCGGCAAGACGCGGAAAATCGGGTGACGGGCTGTTGCCGTCCGGCCCATGGCATGCGGCACAGGCCCGGGCTTTCTCTTTGCCTGCTTCCGGCTCACTCGCCATGACCGCGGCGCTGGCGAACCAAGTTGCACAACACGCAGCCCATAAAACTTTTTTCATCGATGCATTCCTCATTGACCTGTTCTCGGATTACTTGCCCGCCGACTTCACCGAGTCGGCAGCATAATACGCCGCGAGATCCGCCATATCCTGGTCGGAAAGGCCCGCTGCGATTGCCCTCATCGAAGGATGACTGCGTTCGCCCGACTTGTAAGCCTGCAGCGCCTTGACGATATAGGACGCATGCTGGCCGCCGAGCTTGGGCACGCTGTAGACCTCGGGGAACGCGGTCTTGTAGCCGCCGATGCCATGACAGCCGGCGCACATCGAGGTCTTCTGCTTGCCGGCGACCGGATCGCCGGATGCGGCGTGGAGTCCGCCCGCCGCCGTGATCAAGGCAGCCGCGAGCATCATGCCGAGAGCTGGATGAAGTTTCATGTCGGTCATCTTCTTCCTGGTTGCAGGGAGTTTCTTCGGGCGCGATTATACCTGAAAATTCCGGGATTTTGCTGCGCGCATTGCTCCCGGGTGGCGCTATGGCCGATAATGGCGGCAGCAAGTTGCGCAAAACTCGCCAGAAAAAATTGAATCCGCCTAACTTTTCATCTTTCAGACACTGGTCGATAAAGCTGCTCCCTTTCCTGCGCTGGTGGCCGCGCGTCAATCGCGACAATCTTCGCGCCGACGCGATAGCAGGGCTTGCCGGCGCGATCGTGGTGCTGCCGCAGGGTGTTGCATTTGCCACCCTTGCCGGCATGCCGCCGCAATACGGCCTCTATGCGGCGATGGTCCCCGCCGCCGTTGCCGCACTGTTCGGCTCATCGTGGCATCTCGTATCCGGCCCCACCAACGTGATCTCGATTTTCATCTTCGCCAGCATGAGCCCGCTGGCCGAACCCGGAAGCAGCGAATACATCGGGCTCGTGCTCACGCTGACATTCCTGACCGGGCTGCTGCAGTTGGTGATGGGGCTCGCGCGCATGGGGGCGCTCGTGAACTTCATTTCCCATACGGTAGTCATCAGCTTCACCGCCGGCGCCGCCTGCCTGATTTTCGCCGCGCAAATCAAGAATTTCTTCGGCATCGATATCCCGCGCGGCGCATCGTTCACTGACACATGGAGCCACTTCTTCACGCAGATTACCGGGATCAATCCCTACGTCACCGCTGTCGGCGCGGCAACGCTGCTCGCGGGCGTGCTGTGCCGCAAATTCTTCCCGAATTTTCCCTACATGATCGCCGCCATGCTCATCGGCAGCCTGTTTGCGGCCACCCTGAACGCGTTTTTTGGCCACGACATCACTCATATCACGACCATCGGCGCGCTGCCGGGCAGCCTGCCGGAACTTTCGCGGCCCGACCTGTCCGCCGACAGCATCAAGAAAACCCTGCCGGTGGCGCTGGCGGTCACCATCCTCGCGCTCACCGAGGCCGTGTCGATAGCGCGCGCCATCGCCGTCAAGTCGGGACAGCGCATCGACGGCAACCAGGAATTCATCGGGCAGGGCCTGTCGAACCTGCTCGGCAGCTTCTTTTCCGCCTACGCTTCGAGCGGCTCTTTCAACCGCAGCGGCCTCAACTATGAAGCGGGCGCCCAAACACCGCTCGCCGCGATCTTCTCGGCGCTGGCCCTGATCGTCATTCTGCTGCTGGTCGCACCGCTTGCGAATTACTTGCCGCTCGCCGTGATGGCGGCGATCCTGTTCATGGTCGCCTACGGACTGATCGACTTCCATTACATGAGGGCAGTTTTCAAGACCAGCCGCCAGGAAATCGTGGTGATGCTGGTCACGTTTTTCGCGGCGCTGTTTGCCGATCTCGAATTCGCCATCTACACCGGCGTTATTCTGTCGCTGCTGCTGTATCTGACGCGCACTTCCCGGCCGCTGGTGCTCGACGTCAAACCCGATCCCGCCGAGGGCAGCTACCACTATTCGGTGGACACCGGACTGCCCGATTGCCCCCAGCTCAAGATGGTGCGCATCAACGGCTCGCTCTTCTTCGGCGCGGTTGACCATGTTCAGCGCCAGCTGGAGGAAATCGACGAGATCAATCACCGCCAGAAACATGTCCTGATCGTTGCCAGCGGCATCAATTTCATCGACATGCCGGGCGCTGAAATGCTGGTGCGGGAGGCACAGCGCCGGCGCATGCTCGGCGGGGGGCTGTACTTCTACCGCGTAAAAGATGAAGTGCAAAGGCTGCTAAAACAAGGCGGTTATATGAACAGCCTGGGACAGGAGAACTTTTTCCCGGTCAGAACCAGAGCGGTCGCCCACATTTATCCGAAACTCGATGCCGAGATCTGCCGCCATTGCAAAGTGCGGATATTCAAGGAATGCCACGAGCGCCTGCCCAACGGCGAGCCGCGGCAGGCGACCGCCGCGACCCCTTGAACCGGGCACACACAGCATGACGGCCCGGCTTATATGGGCCTTATAACCTGCGGCTGACGCTTAGACGAAAGCAATGAAGCGCTTCCTGCCTTTCCTGGACTGGTTCCCGCTGACCAGGCAGACCCTGCGGGCCGACCTGGTCGCCGGCGTCACCGTGGCCATGGTGCTGGTTCCGCAGTCGATGGCTTACGCGCAACTGGCGGGACTGCCTGCTTATTATGGTCTCTACGCCGCTTTCCTGCCGGTGATGATCGGCGCAATGTGGGGTTCC
The DNA here is from genome assembly GCA_019746155.1 of Burkholderiales bacterium. Classification (GTDB taxonomy): domain Bacteria; phylum Pseudomonadota; class Gammaproteobacteria; order Burkholderiales; family SG8-41; genus CAKKQX01. Next base: position 9,318 of record JAIESJ010000007.1, on the reverse strand, counting down.
TCCCGCCAGCTTGCGACCGGGCCGGTGGCGATGGTATCGCTGCTTACCGGTTCCGCGCTCGCACAGTTTGCTGCGCCGGGCAGCGAGCAGTTCATCGCGCTCGCAATCCTGCTCGCGCTGATGGTGGGATTGATGGAGCTTGCCATGGGCCTGTTCCGGCTTGGCGCCATCGTCAATTTCCTGTCGCACCCCGTGATTGTCGGCTTCACCAACGGGGCGGCGGTCATCATCGCGCTGTCGCAGCTTAACAAGATCCTGGGCGTACCGATCGCGCGCACCGAGCACTTTCTGGTGGACATCTGGGGTGTGCTGCAACAGGTCAGGGACACTCACGTTCCAACCTTGATGATGGGCCTCGCGGCATTCGTCCTGATGCTGCTGCTCAGAAAGCATCGTCCGCAATGGCCGGGCGTACTCATTGTCGTCGGTTTTTCCACCCTGATCAGCTGGGCGCTCGCCTTCGAGCGGAACAGCCGCGCCGACATCACGCAATTCCAGGATTCCACGGCAAAAAATGTCATTGAATACGCGATAGTCACAGCCAACCGGGCGCAGGCATTAAATGCCGAGATCGCCGCCAAATCGGTGGAAATGCAAAAACTGGAAAAGACCCTCGGCGCAGGCCATCCACGCATGCTGGCGATCAACTACGACATTGAGATTCTGAAAACGGAATTAAAAACCGTCGAACGCGAACACCGTTTGCGCATGCGCGAGCTGCGCCGGTTTGTATTCGTGCGCGTGCCCGGCGCGGACGATGAAGCGCCACGGATTTATCTCGACAGACTCGTCCCGGAAAATGTCGAGACCGACGGCCGCCAATGGCGCGTGCACAAAATCAGCGGGGGCAACGTGATGTTGAGCGGCGGCGGCGAGGTCGTCGGGCCGATTCCTGCCGGACTGCCGGCTGTCTCGTGGCCCAGGTTCAGCTGGGACACGCTGGTCACGCTGCTGTCGACCGCCCTCGTGATCACGCTGGTCGGTTTCATGGAGGCGGTTTCGATCGCCAAAGCCATGGCCACCCGGACCAGGCAGCGCATCGATCCCGACCAGGAACTGATCGGCCAGGGGCTGGCCAACATCGTCGGCAGCTTGAGTCAGTCGTTTCCGGTCAGCGGCTCGTTTTCGCGTTCGGCCGTAAACCTGAGCGCCGGCGCGGTAACCGGAATGTCGTCGGTGATCACCGGCGCCATCGTGCTGCTGATGCTGCTGCTGTTCACCCCGCTCCTGTATCACCTGCCGCAGGCGGTGCTGGCCGCAGTCATCATGATGGCGGTGATCAATCTCGTCAATATCGAGGCGATCCGGCACGCCTGGAAAGCCCACCGGCACGACGGCATTGCCGCGGTGACCACTTTCCTCGCCACGCTGGGCTTCGCGCCGCACCTCGACACCGGCATATTGGCTGGAGCGGGCCTCGCGATCGTGCTCTACCTCTATCGCACCATGCGCCCGCGGGTCGCCATTCTCGGCCGCCATCCCGATGGCACACTGCGCGATGCCGTGCTGCACAATCTGAAAACCAGCGAGCACATCATCGTCATCCGCTTCGACGGCTCCCTGTACTTCGCCAACGTCCCCTACTTCGAGGATGCCGTTCTCGAAGCGGTCGCCAACCATCCCAAGGCCAGGTGGGTCCTGATCGTGGGCGACGGCATCAACCAGCTTGATGCCTCGGGTGAGGAAGTCATCCGGCATCTGCTGCAGCGCCTGCGCGAGAACGGCATCAGTGTCGCCTTCAGCGGCCTCAAACAACAAGTGCTGCAAGTGATTCAAAGAACCGGGCTTTACGCCGCGATCGGCGCAGATAACCTGTTTCGCACCGAGGATATGGCGCTGGAGCATCTGGAGCAGCGGGTTGCAACCGCTGCCGACCAACGCGCGTGAGCGGGATGCGCGCCGCGGAGGAACCGGCGCTCCGCTACTTGAGCGCCGGTTGCCGCGGCTCAAGTTCCGGAACCCGCTCGCGATGTCCGCGCATCATCGCGCCGACGGCAATCAAAGCGCCGTCACGACCTTGAATTCTCGCTCATGATAAAATCACCGAATGCCTGATCCCTCCGCCACCAGTATCCATCTTCCGGCGGGTGGAAATGGACTGGATATCACCTCTGCATAAAGACGCGCCCATCAGGGCGCCCGGCGGCCAATGAACGCGCCTGGAGGAAGTGCATAACTTGGGAAACCGCCTGACCAGGATTTACACCCGCACCGGCGACGGCGGCACCACCGGTCTCGCCGACGGTTCCCGCGTGGCAAAAGATACGCTGCGCGTCGAGGCGATGGGCGCGGTGGATGAGCTAAACAGCCACCTCGGCGTGCTGCTGGCCGAGGACATGCCCGACGCCGTGCGGGCGTGCCTCGTCGACGTGCAGCACGAGCTGTTCGATCTCGGCGGCGAGCTGAGCCTGCCCGGCCATCCCATCATCAGCGCAACGCATGTCACGCGGCTCGAAACCTTGCTCGACGACTTCAATGCGAAACTGCCGCCGCTCAAGGATTTCATCCTGCCCGGCGGCTCGCGCGCGGCGGGCCTCGCCCATGTCGTGCGCGCCGTCTGCCGCCGCGCCGAGCGCCGGCTGATCACGCTGTCGCGGCAGGAGCAGGTCCCGGCATTCGCCCTGCAGTATCTGAACCGCCTCTCCGATCTGCTGTTCGTGCTCGCCCGGGTGCTCAACCGTCACACCGGCGGCGACGATGTGCTGTGGCAGCAGGGCAAAAACCGCAAATAGTGCCTGGCGAAGGAAACACGGCCGACAAACCACTATTTACCGTTCACCGCCTTCGGGCGGTTCGCTCTAACTTGTTCCAGGCGTTCGCAGATGGCCGTTGCGCCTTCGACGATGCGCGGCGTCTGGCGCTGTATGGTGTCGGGCTCGACGTAAAACACCGGCAGTTCACGCAGCGCCTTGACCGCTGAAGTCCGCCATTGCGCAACGAATTCTTTTTCTTCCGCCGCTGAACCGCCGCCGAGTATGACTTCGGGCTGCGCCGCCAGCACCGCTTCGACCGAAACCGTCGGCGTCAGCGCCGGTGCGGCTGCGAATACATTGCGTCCGCCGCACAGAGTGATCACGTCGCTGATCATGTGCCGGCCGTTGACGGTGATCAGCGGCCGGTGCCAGATTTCGTAGAACACGCGCAGCGCGGGGCGACCGCCGTGGCGTTCACGTAACTCATTGATTTTATTTATTATTTTTAATGATTCTTGCTCGGCCTCGGGCGTCGTGCCGGCCAGTATGCCCACCGCGCGCAGCAGCCGCGGGATGTCCTCAAGACGCGCGGGCTCGGTGACAAACACCGGAAAACCGAGCTGTTCGAGCCGTTCAACATCCCCCGCCTGATTGCCGCTTTGCCAGGCCAGGATCAGATCGGGCTTGAGCCCGATGATACGCTCAAGGTCAACGCGCGAGCTGTCGCCCACCCGCGGCAGGCGCCGGGCCGCCCGCGGATAATCGCTGAAGTGCGCGACCCCGACCAGCCGCCCGCCGGCGCCGGCGGCAAAAGCGATTTCGGCAAGATGTGGCGCGAGCGTCACGATGCGCCGCGCCGGCGCGGGTAGCACGATGGCCCTGCCGCGATCGTCGGCCAGCGATACCGCAGCCGCGGCAGCGCAGTTTTGCAGCGCCAGCACCGCACATGCCGCAAACACGGCACCACGCCACTGGCGCATTCCACGCCCGATTCCGTCGCGCAAACCAGCAGCCCGGCTCATGGCTGCCGCAGCCTCATTAAAGTCGGACCAAACCAGGCCGTAGATAACATTGACTGCCGGATAAAAGCGCTGTCCGCTGCTGCGCACGCAGCACTAAGAGCAATTTCCCGGCACTGTCACACTGGACTGCCGCGGCGGCCCGCCTGCGTATCGCAGGTCGCGGGACTTCACAGCCGTCAGCGCGGAGCAACCGGGAACGAAAGCGGTTTAACGCTGCCTACTGTTCGGCTTCGGCTTTAAGCCGCCGCTTGCGCACGGCTTCGGCAAGATGTTCGAGCAGCGCACGGCTATCCTCCCAGCCCAGGCAACCGTCGGTGATGCTCTGCCCGTACACCAGTTCTTTACCGGGAACCAAGTCCTGCCGCCCGGCCTTGAGATGGCTTTCCACCATCACGCCGAAAATGCGGTCTTCGCCGCCCGCGATCTGGCGCCCAACGTCGTGCCCGACGTCGATCTGTTTCTGCGGGTTCTTGCTGCTGTTGGCGTGGCTGAAGTCGACCATGAGTCGCGCCGGCACACCTGCTGCCGCCAGTTCCCTGCCCGCGGCATCAACGCTCGCAGCGTCGTAATTCGGCGCCTTGCCGCCGCGCAGGATGGCGTGGCAGTCCTCGTTACCGCTGGTCGAGACGATTGCCGAATGACCCGCCTTGGTCACCGACAGGAAATGATGCGGCGCCTGTGCCGCACGAATCGCATCGACGGCGATTTTGATGTTGCCGTCAGTGCCGTTCTTGAAGCCCACCGGGCACGACAGGCCCGAAGCGAGCTCGCGGTGGATCTGGCTCTCGGTGGTGCGTGCGCCGATCGCGCCCCAGGCCACGAGATCGGCGATGTACTGCGGCGTGATCATGTCGAGAAATTCACAGCCCACCGGCATGCCCATCTCGTTGAGATCGAGCAGCAGTTGGCGCGCGATTCGCAGTCCTTCGTTGATGCGGAAGCTGCCGTCGAGGAACGGATCGTTGATGAGACCTTTCCAGCCCACGGTGGTGCGCGGCTTCTCGAAATAGACGCGCATCACCACCAGCAGGTCGTTGGCAAGACGGTCCTTCGCTTCTTTCAACTTTCCCGCGTAATCCCTGGCGGCTTTCACGTCGTGGATCGAGCACGGCCCTATGATCACCAGCAGCCGGTCGTCCGCCCCGTGCAGAATACGATGGATCGCCTGCCGCGCCTCAAAAGTGGTCTTCGCCGCATTATCGGTCAGCGAAAATTCGCGAAGCACGTGCGCGGGCGGCAGGAGTTCCTTGATCTCCCTGATGCGCAAATCGTCAGTTTTGTAGTGCATGTCAGTCCAAAGCTTGTGAAATCAAAGCATTATAACAGGATGCGTGAAGGGTGAAGGGTGAAGGGTGAAGGGTGAAGGGGAACGGTCACGCGCGAAGCGCCGCTCTGTCCATTCACCATTCACTATTTATACTATTCACCGCTCTTCTAGATGGTGCCGCCGACGGTCAATCCGTCAATCCTCAGCGTCGGTTGCCCGACACCGACCGGCACGCTCTGGCCTTCCTTGCCGCAGGTGCCCACGCCGGGATCGAGCGCCAGGTCGTTGCCGATCAGCGCCACCCGGGTGAGCGCATCCGGGCCATTGCCGATCAGCGTTGCGCCTTTTACCGGGTAGGTCGCTTTGCCGTTCTCGATCATGTAGGCTTCGGAGGCGGAAAACACGAACTTGCCGCTGGTGATATCGACCTGGCCGCCGCCGAAATTGACCGCATACAGGCCGTTTTTGACTGAAGCGATGATCTCCTGCGGATCGCTGCCGCCGTTGAACATATAGGTATTGGTCATGCGCGGCATCGGGATGTGCGCGTACGATTCGCGCCGGCCGTTGCCGGTGGGCGCGACTTTCATCAGTCTCGCATTGAGACTGTCCTGCAGATAGCTTTTCAACACGCCGTTCTCGATCAGCACGTTGCACTGCGTCGGGTTGCCCTCGTCATCGACGTTGAGCGAGCCGCGCCGCTGCGCAAGAGTGCCGTCATCGACCACCGTGACGCCGGGCGCGGCAACGCGCTCACCGATGCGGCCGCTGAAAGCGGAGGTGCCTTTGCGGTTGAAATCGCCCTCGAGGCCATGGCCGATCGCCTCATGCAGCAGCACGCCCGGCCAACCTGGCCCCAGCACCACGGTCATGGTGCCAGCCGGCGCCGGCCGCGCATCAAGATTGATGAGCGCCTGGTCCACTGCCTTTTTGGCGTAGTCCTGCAGCACGGTATCGGTAAAGTAGGCGTAGTCGAAGCGTCCACCGCCGCCAGCGCTGCCCTGCTCGCGCCGGCCATCCTGCTCGACGATAACCTGCAGCGAGAGCCGCACCAGGGGCCGCACATCGGCGGCAAGCACGCCGTCGCTGCGCGCGACCAGCACGACTTCGTATTCACCGGCAAGGTAGGCCATGGCCTGGGTCACGCGCGGGTCGAGCGCGCGCGCGTGGCGTTCCAGTCTTTCCAGCAGCGACACCTTGTCCCGGTCGTTGAGGCTGGCGAGCGGGTCGTGCGGCAGATACAGGTTATGTCCGCCGCTGCGTTTTTCCACCTGCGCCGCGCCCCCGCTGCCCTGGCGCGCTATGGCGCGAGTGGCCTGCGCTGCCGAGTTGAGCGCCTCGAGGCTGATGTCGTCGGAAAATGCGAACGCGGTTTTCTCCCCGCTCACCGCGCGCACGCCCACGCCCTGGTCGATGCTGAAGCTGCCGGACTTGACGATGCCCTCCTCGATGCTCCATGACTCGCTGCGGCTGTACTGGAAATACAGATCGGCGTAATCGACGCGGTGCGCCATGATCTGGCTGAATACCGTCTGCAGCCTGTTGCCGTCGAGCGCGTAGGGCGCGAGCAGGATTTCGTTTGCCGTCGCAAACGAAGTTTCAGGTCCAACGTCTAAGGTTTCAGGTTGCACGAACAATCCTTTAATCGGGAATGCGCTCGGAAAATCCAAATGAGGGCGTTGAACGGCGGTTTCAACTTCAAACCTCGGACTTGAAACTTCAGACCGGAAGCTAGCACCGGTGTATCGTCCGGTGCGTCAGCGCGGGCAGGCTCTGGCGCAGACGCTTGAGATGGGCGAGGTTTACACCGCCCATCACCACTCCGGAGCCGCGCGGCAGGCGGTCGAGCACCACGCCCCACGGATCGACGATCATGGAATCGCCGTGCGTCTCGCGGCCGTTGAGATGATAGCCGCCCTGCGCCGGCGCCAGCACATAAGCCAGGTTCTCGATGGCGCGCGCCCGGATCAGGGTTTCCCAGTGCGCCTTGCCGGTGGTCTCGGTGAAGGCCGATGGCACCAGGATGATGTCGACGTCCTTCAGCGCACGGTAGAGCTCGGGAAAGCGCAGGTCGTAGCAGATCGACAGCCCCAGCCGTCCCACCGGCGAATCGACGGTAACCACATCCTTGCCCGGCTCGATAGTGCGCTCTTCGCTGTATTGCTCCTCGCCCATCCTGAAACCGAAGAGATGAATTTTGTCGTAGCGCGCGGCAAGCTTGCCCCTGTCGTCGAAAACCAGGCAGCTGTTGCGCACTTTGGTCTCGACCGATGACACCAGCGGCACCGAGCCCCCGACCAGCCAGATTTTGTGCTTTTTTGCCATGGTGGACAGGAATTCCTGTATCGGGCCCTTGCCCTCCTCCTCGCGGATCGCGACCTTGTCGCGATCGCGCATGCCCATGATGGCAAAATACTCGGGCAGCGCAACGAGCTTCGCCCCCCGCTCCACGGCGATTTCAATCAGTCGCCGCGCCTCGTTGAGGTTGCCCTCCACGTTGGGGCCGGAAGCCATCTGTACTGCCGCAATCCGCGCCACGCCCGGCTGCGGCCGGGCGTCTTTTCTGACATGCGGTTTCGCCTGGCCGAAAGAGGAACGCGGTTTAGGGCTCATTTCAGAACTTCGATTTTCAGTGGTTCGCCGGATTTCAAATCGCCTCTCAGGCCGACGCGCTCGCCACCGACAGCCAGCGCTATCAGCCAGGCACGCAACTCTTCAGCCTGCAGCAGGGGTTCCTGCCCCGCAGCATGATGGATGACAAGACTCGCGCCGGGCTGCGCCAGATAGGCATTGACGGCCTGTCTTACTGCCGGCTGATCGAGCACGGCCTGGCCGCTGCGTGGACGGTCCCATAGTTCAAACGGCACCGACACCGTCTCCTGGGCACAGGCGAAAACCGCCCCGCCCATCAACCCTATGCCGCAAGCGAATCTTAACACGATCTTCACTGCGCTTTGCCCTGTTCCGGCCGGTCCTGACGCTCCACTTTCGACACCTGCGGCTCGGCCCAGGTTCCGGTCACGTCGTATTCATACGATGCTATTTGATCGAGCGGATCCTTCAATATTTTTTGCGCGAGGAAGGCGGCGACCCCCGCGATCGGGCCGCCGATCAGCGCACCTGCGACCGAGACGCTGTCGCTCAGGCTCGGCGTGATCTTGACGCGCAGCTTCTGGGTTTCCTGCACCAGATTGACTTCACCGCTCATCACCACATGTGCCGCCGGACCCCGGATGCGGAAATTATCGGTCGTCGCTATGCCGCGGCCGATGTTCACACCGCCGAGGATTTCATCGAAGGCGAAGCCTTCACTGAAAATGTCGCGAAAATCGAGCGTGATGCGGCGCGGCAGCGCCTGCAGGCTCAAAATCCCCAGCAGCTTGCCAATGCCCGGTTCGAGCTTGACGAACTGCCCCTTGGCCGCCTCCAGCACGAGATTACCCGACAATGCCGGATAATCGAAATCCTGCGGGCCCCGCGGCCAGGACAGCGAGCCATGCAGCCTGGCAGTGCCGCGGCGTACGCCCTCCGGATAGCCGAGTCGTACCAGCAGCTTGCCGATGTCGCCGACCTCAAGCTGGAGATTGATCTGGGTGCGGGGCTGATTGAGCCAGTTCTGCCACGCCCCGTCGACCGTGAACGTGCTGTCCGGATTGGTGATGCGCAACTTCTCGATGCGCCAGTCGCGTTCTTCGGAAACCGCATTCAACTCCAGCCTGCCGAGCTGCTTGTCCTTGATCTGCAACTGGTCGGCGACGATGTCAAGCGACGGCAGTTCCCGCTTCTTGTCCGAAGCCTGCTGCGCCGGACCCGCCGTCGCATCCGGGACCACGGACGGGATGATGAGCTTCTTGAGGCGCGCCGTGAGCTTGCCGCGGCCCTGCGGCTGCCAGACCGCGCTGCCTTCCATTTCGCGCCCGGCAATAGTCGTACGCCAGATGCCGCCCTGCGCCGTGCCGTTGAGCGCGACATCGTGAAAACGCCTGTTAAACGCATCGAGCGCCTCGACCTTGAGGTCGACGCCCGAAAACTCGATCCTGATGTCGTCCGCGCTCTGGCCGGTCAACGCCAGCCAGCGGTCGAAGTTCAGGCTCTTGAGGGCGCCGCCAATCGACACGCCATCGCGCTCAGGCGCTGCGGCGGCGCCGCCGAAACGGATGTTGCCGCGGCGGATCATGCTGCGGCCGCCCTCGCTGCGCCGCTGTAGGTTCGCGCTCACAATCCCCCCATACGAGATGACGATTTGCTCCTGCTGCGGGCCCGTGAATTTCCGCTCGTAGCGCAGCGGCACTATATCGTCGGCGCTCTTCGCCAGCGGCGCGGGCAGATCGGAAGC
>JAIESJ010000126.1 GCA_019746155.1 Burkholderiales bacterium | reverse complement strand
CGGCACCGCGGCACCGCGCACCGGCTCCCAGGCGCGGCGGCGCTGGGCATCGATCCAGCGCGGGAAACCGCGCGCGAGCATCAGCAGGCCGCAAATCGCGGTCTGCCCCACCGGCTCGCCGTTGGTGCCGGCCGATGTGGTGAGCCTGACGCCGCGCTCGATCAGCGCCGGCAAAAAGGGATGCTGATCGATGCCGGTGCTGACGAAATGCACCCATTTGAGATTGCGCGCGGCCACAACGGCATCGCCGAAACTGTGGTAATGCTCCGAGAAACGGATGTCTCGCGTGAGGTAAGCAACCTCGATACGCTCGCAGTCCGCTGCCGGGAGCCGGGCCTTGGGATCATCCGGAAGATGAACGACGCCGGTTTCGAGCTTCGCCTCCTGCGCGGCGGCGGCAAGCCTGTCACCGAAACCGGCGACAAATCCTTTCGACAACAGCATGCCGGTCATTACAATCCTCCGGATTGGGTGAAGGGTGAAGGGTGAAGGGTGAAGGGTGATCCCCCTCACCCCAGCCCTCTTCCCCGGTCAGGGGGGAGAGGGGGGCTACTTTTCACATTTCACGTTTCACTGCCTTTCGGCTTTTTGCCGCGCGCGAACAGCTCGTCGAGCTTCTTCTCGTAGGCGTGATAGTCGAGGAAGTCATAAAGATCATTGCGCGTCTGCATCATGTCGACCACGTTTTTCTGCGTGCCCTCCTTGCGCAGCGTCTGGTAGACCTTGAGTGCCGCCGCGTTCATCGCGCGGAAAGCCGACAGCGGATAAAGCGCCATCGCCACGTTGGCGCTCGCCAGTTCCTGCGTGGTAAACAGTGGTGTTGCGCCGAACTCGGTGATGTTGGCGAGGATCGGCACCTTTACCGCGTCCGCGAATTTCCTGTACATCGCGAGTTCGGTGATCGCTTCCGGGAAAATCATGTCAGCGCCGGCCTCGACACAGGCGCAGGCGCGGTCGACGGCCGCCTGCAACCCTTCGACCGCCAGCGCATCGGTGCGCGCCATCACCACGAAATCGCGATCGGTCTTGGCATCGACCGCCGCCTTGATGCGGTCGACCATTTCCTGCTGCGACACCAGTTCCTTGTTGGGGCGGTGGCCGCAACGCTTGGCGCCGACCTGATCCTCGATATGCATCGCCGCCGCGCCGAACTTGATCAGCGATTTTACCGTGCGCGCGATGTTGAACGCGCTCGCGCCGAAGCCGGTGTCGACATCGACCAGCAGCGGCAGATCGCACACATCGGTGATGCGGCGCACGTCGGTCAGCACGTCATCGAGATTGCTGATGCCGAGGTCGGGAAGCCCCAGCGATCCCGCGGCCACGCCGCCGCCCGAAAGATAGACGGCGCGATAGCCCACGCGCTCGGCCAGGCGCGCGTGGTAGGCGTTGATCGTGCCGACAATCTGCAGCGGCTTTTCCGCCGCAACGGCGGCGCGAAAACGTGCGCCCGCGGATGAAAGACGGGGAATCGCCCCCGGAGACAAATCGGTCATCTGCTGCACTCCTTACTTGATGGCGCACGGAGACGGTCAGCGCCGCGCGCGAGACGCCATGTTACCGCGCCAGCCGTCACTGTGCCTGCCGGTTGCGCCCGCGCGCCCTGCCTGAGGCAGCCTGGCGAAGCGGGGCTGTATTCCGTAATATGGACTGCCCAAGGCCGGCCCGCAAAAAAACCGTCGGCACGATAGCATGAGGGGGAATATTCCGCCAGCGCCGCCGCGGTGGCATAATCATGACCTGATCTCACCATCCGGACTCATATGCCCAGAAAAACACCTGCCGTGCCCGGCGCCCTCTCCGGCACCCAAAGCATAGAACGCGCATTGCTCCTGCTGCGCGAGATCGCCGCGCACAACCGCGGCGGTTCGCGCCTGCTCGATCTTGCCACACGCACCGGTTTGCAGCGCCCCACCGTACACCGCATGCTGAAATGCCTCGTGGCGGAAAACATGGTACAGCAGGATCCCGATTCGCATCGCTATTTCCTCGGCTCCATGGTGTTCGAACTGGGACTCACCGCTGCGCCACGCTACAACCTGCGCGAAATCTGTCATCCCGCATTGACGCGCATCGCGGAAGCCACCGGTGACACCGTATTCCTGACGCAGCGCAGCGGGCTCGATGCGGTATGCATCGACCGGCGTGAAGGGGCTTTCCCGATCAAGACCTTCACGCTCGAAATCGGCATGCGGCGCCCGCTCGGCATAGGCACCGGCAGCCTCGCCATCCTCAGCGCGCTGTCGGAGGAGGAAATCCGCCACACCATAGACGCCAACGCCGCGCGCCTGCCCGAGTACGGACTCGCCGCCAACAGCCTGACTGTGCAGGTCAGGCGCGCACAAAAACTCGGTTACGCGGTGCGCGAGGCGCCGACACTCGCCGGCGTGCGCTCGATCGGCCTGGTGGTGCGCAACCAGGGAGGGGTGGCCTTCGCCGCGCTCTCGGTATCGGCGATATCGAGCCGCATGAACGACAAGCGCATCGCCGAACTCGCCACCATGCTCAAGAACGAGATTCGGCTGATCGAAAAGCAGCTGGTCTCCGGCGGCGACTCGCGCTGACCGGCGCACGCGGCACGTTCCGACACCTTCGCTGCGATGGTCAAAAGCGAAATCGCCCGGTGGAGCAAGGTGATCAAGGCCGCCCACATCAAACCCGAATGACGAGCGCGATTCCCAAAAAATCCTACGAGCCCGCCGCCAAAGGAACGCTCGCCGGCGTGCGTGTGCTCGACCTGTCGCGTCTGGTCGCCGGCAACACGCTGACGCAGGTGCTCGGCGACTTCGGCGCCGAAGTGATCAAGATCGAGCCGCCCGCGGGCGATACCTTGCGCGCCTGGCAGACTGATGGCGTGCCGACGAACTGGAAACTCTACGCGCGCAACAAAAAAAGCCTGGGCCTGGAGCTGCGCAAGCCCGAAGCGCGCGAACTGCTGCTGCGCTTCGTTCCCACGGCGGCGATATTCATCGAGAGCTTCCGTCCCGGAACCCTCGAGCGCATGGGGCTCGCGCCGCAGATCCTGTTCGAACGCAACCCCAGGCTGATCATCGTGCGCATCTCCGGCTGGGGCCAGGAGGGACCTTATCGCCGGCGCCCCGGCTTCGGCACGCTCGTCGAAGGCATGTCGGGCTTCGCGGCCATGAACGGCTTCGCCGATCGCGAGCCGGTGTTGCCGCCGATGTATCTGGCGGACACGGTGGCCGGTCTCTACGGCGCGGCGGCGGCGATGATCGCGCTGCGCGAGGTGGAGCACAACGGCGGGCGCGGCCAGGTGATAGACCTGCCGCTGCTCGATCCGCTGTTTGCCGTGCTGGGCCCCCAGGCGGCCAACTACCGGCTCACCGGCAAAGTCAAGCCGCGCACCGGCAGCCGCTCGACCAACGCCGGGCCGCGCAATGCCTACCGTTGCCAGGACGGCCGTTACGTATGTCTGTCATCATCGACGCAAAAGATGGCCGAGCGGCTCTTCCATTCGATCGGCCGACCGGACCTCATCGACCATCCGCGCTATCGCACCAATGCCGACCGCGTCAAGCACGCCGAGGAACTCGATGCGATCATCGGCGCTTTCGTCGCCGAGCGCACCCAGGCGGAAAACGTCGCGTTCTTCGAGCAGGCCGAGGTCACGATCGGTCCGATCTACGACATTTCGCAGATCATGGAAGATCCGCACGTGCTCGAGCGCGAACTCATCGCCGACTATCCTGATCCCGACATGGGGGAATTCCCGATGCACCATGTGGTGCCGCGGCTGTCCGGCACGCCGGGATCGGTACGCACGCCCGCGCCGCGCCTCGGAGAGCACAACCGGACGCTGCTCGGCGAGCTTGGAGTGGACGCGGCGGCCTACGCGCAGTTGCTCGCTTCGGGTATCGCATGCGAAAGTGGTTCACCAGCGAAAGAGGAAAACGAATGAAACGCAATCTGCCGGTCTGGCGCTCGCTCATGTACGTGCCGGTCAACGTCGACAAGTACGTCGACAAGGCGCACACGCGCGGCGCCGATGTGATCCAGCTCGATCTCGAGGACAGTGTCCCACCCGCCGAGAAGGACCACGCGCGCACCCTGGTCGAGAAGGCTGCTGCAAAAGTGCGGCGCGGCGGTGCCGACGTCGTGGTCCGCATCAACCGGCCGCTGTCGCTTGCGGTGCGCGACCTTGAGCATTCGATCTGCCCCGACGTCGACGGCATCGCCTGCACCAAGGTCGACGGCGCCTCGCACGTGCGCCTGCTCGACGAACTCGTGTCCGAACTCGAGGAAAAGCGCGGCATGACGGTCGGTCACACCCGATTCATCACCATGATAGAGACGGCTGACGCGTTTTTCCGCATCCATGAAATCGTGCACGCGAGCAGTCGCACCGTCGCCTGCAACATCGGCGGCGAGGACTTCGCGCTCGATTGCAACATGCAGCCCACGGGTGACGCGCTGTTCTATCCCAAGCAGCACATGATCATCGCCGCCAACTCGGCCGGCATCATGCCGCTCGGCTTCATCGACAGCGTCGCGGGCTTCGGCGACTGGGACCACTTCCGCAAAATGGTGCGCCGCTCGCGCGACTTCGGCTTCATGGGCGCCGGCTGCATCCACCCCGGGCAGGTCACCATCGTCAACGAGGAATACACGCCGACTACCGAGGAGGTGGAGTACGCACGCAGGGTGATCGAGTTGAACGTTGAAGCGGCGAAAACCGGCCGCGGCTCGTTCAGCCTTGACGGCAAGATGATCGACATCCCGATCATCGTGCGCGCCGAGAAGCTGCTCCGGCGTCACGAGGCAATCAAGGCGCGCGAAGCGAAGACGCTCGCGGCGATGAAGGGCTGAGGCATTCAGCCCACGGTGATCACTTCAGTCTGTGGTGGAGTTGACCCAAGTCAGTGCTTGCCAAGCCGCCGTCGTGTTCCACGTTCACACGTTGCTCGATGACCATGCAGTCTCGAAAGCCAAGCCCATCGACTCGGCGACCGCGCAGAGACGTTTATCCCGCGTCCAGAGTCGCCCGGTTCCCGCCATCGAAACCGAAGCCAGGAGATGGGCATCGACACAACCGATACCCCTGCCCATCAAGCCGCGCCTTTCGATGAAAAACAGCATCTCCTCATCGGTGGCGACCGGTGCAGCAGGCAGATCCTGCAGCAGTGACAAAACCGTTTTGCGGTTCTTCAGATTCCCGCAGGCCAGTTCGCCAATGACAAAAGGGTGCGTCAGCACCCGACCGGTGTTCAGCAGTTCCACCAGCGCCGGCTCACCGGCGCGCAGGTGGTCGATCCAGACCGAACTATCGACCAGGATCATGCCGGGTCGGACTGACGCCGGGGAACGGGCTGCAGTTGCGGCTCAGTGCCGCCCAACTGCGCCAGGCGCCGGCCACTCTCCCGCTCGATCAGGGCCTTGAGCCCCTCCCGCACCAGCGCCGTCTTTTCCTTCAGGCCGCTCACGCGCTGCGCCGTGGCGAGAAGCTCGTCTTCAATGTTCAGCGTGGTTCTCATGGATATTCCCTCGACAAGAATGAGATGCCTAAAATGGGCATCATCTGATGATTAATAGCATGCTTTTGCGCCAGATGGCAAGGTGCGCCAGCCCCGATCCCGACACGACAATGCTGAAGCCCCGGCGAGCGGCTCAGGTTTCCCCCGACGATGACGCTGCATGTCATCGCACCAAGGCAGCATCCACGCGGCTCGTCCGATTAGTCTTCTCTAATGATTTCCAATCCTGCAATTCCCACGAAGTCGCCGTCGTGACTCACGAGCGATATGTGGTGCCAAACAGCCGTCGCCGCAATCCACGCATCTGGCCAAACGCCGACAAGGGCGTCGATGTCAGACAGCGGACGTACGCCTTGTGCTGCTGCAAGCTCGTCAAAGCTCATCGCCTGCCAGAAGTCCCCGGGGAGCGGTGCGCCACTCGGCAGAATCTCCATCGCCTGATCTTCTTTGGCTTCGATGCGCTCAATGTCCGAGATCGTGATGCTCACAATCTTGTTTAAGACCGGATCTTCCTTGGCCTCGCCGGTGACACGCACGAAGTGAAGAATGCTCCGATATACCTCGTCGCGCAGCGATTCGCTGAACAAACAGATAACGGGATCACCGCTCGATGGATGCACGCGCAGCCGGGACCCGCGTTCTTTGAAATCCGCCATAAGCAGCCGACCTTCGATAGTCCGCTTGTTGAGCTGGGGTCCGACGATGCGCTGTTGAACACGCGTATAACCGTCGCGGTTGTAGAGCGCACGCAGCGGCTGAGCCCGATGGTTGAGCGTGAATTCGATGCGGTCCACGCCGCGATCGAAAAGTCGTCCCGCATCGCGGACGGCGAGCAATACACCAGCGTCATAACCGGACGGGGGGCCTCACCATCCGAGGTTACAGCGCTCAGCCCTTGGACAAACTTCTCGAAGGCCTGAAGCGCCACACGCTCCACAGCCCGCAGCATTTCTTGCCCCAGCCGGAGGAAATCCTCCAGCCGGATTCGCCCCGGCTTCACACCAGGGCCTTCCAACTTCATCGCAAAAAATGTGTTCTTATCCCTCACGGTGTCCTCCTTGTGTACTGCATTTAGACGAGGGGCTCTTGACCGGCGAACGATCGTTCGCTATCGTATCCGGATGGCAAACGATGGTCAACATCTAGCCCGTCTGCGGGATTATTATGCCCGGCACCGGGTTCTGCCATCCTACGCGAGGATCGGCGCCCTCGTCGGGCTGAACTCGAAGGCATCGGTCGCGGATTTGGTTCTGCGCCTCAAGGCCGAGGGCTTCGTCGAAAGCACGCCCGACCGGCGTTTGAAGCCCGGGAAGCGTTTTTTCGATCGCCCGTTGGCGGAAAGCGTGCGGACCGGGCTGCCAAGCCCAGCCGCGGATTCAAGCCCCGAGGGGCTCTCGATTGACGAGTACCTCGTCGCCCATCCCTCGAAGACTGTGCTGATCACCGTCAAAGGCGACTCGATGATCGATGCCGGCATTCACCCCGGCGACGTAGTGATCATCGAGAAACGCACGTCCGCGAATATCGGCGATATCGTCGTCGCCATCATCGACAACGAGTTCACGCTGAAGCGCCTGCACAAGGAGCGGGGCCGGATCGTGCTCAAACCGGAGAACAAAGCCTATCCGGTCATACGGCCCAAGGGTGATCTCGAGATTTTCGGGGTGGTGGTCGGGCTGTTCAGGAAGTACCGGTAGCGGGGGAGCATTATTAATCCTCAAGGTATTCCCGAAGCCGCTCGACCGGATACCCATAGCCAACAGCACTAAAGGGAATGCGGTTCAGCCGGTGGTGGAGCCGAGCCAAGTCAACGCCTGTCAGGCCGCTGCCGTCTTTCACATGCCATCCGATATGAAACCGGATGTCGTTCATCGAACCCAGCACGCTGCGGTTGCTGGAGCGGGTGAAGCGCATCACGCGGCAAGCCTCCAGCATCCGCTTGATCTGCGCTTGGGGAAACCCGTCCCACAACAGCGCCTTGAACAGGCGCTGGCCGAAGACCTCGTCCAACTGCTCGAACTCCGCTTTCTTCAGCCCCGGCACGAATACCGAGTACAAGGTCGCGTCGTGCGTGAACAGCCCGCACTTGCGCCGGTCAATCCGCGACCACTCCTTCCGCTCCCGGTAGACAGGCATGATCTTGTCCACCTCGTTCCAGAAGGCATCGGTGTGGTCGAGGTGATGGAAGTGGCACAGTTCGTGCACAACGATGTAGTCGATGATGGTTTGCGGGGCCATCATGCACTTCCAGTGGAAGGCAAGCCTGCCGGCTGGCGAGCATGACGCCCAGCGGTGGCCGAGTTCGCGCACGTCGAAGCCAGCGGGTTTAACCCCCACCTTCGGGGCGTAATAATTGACACGCTCCGCGATGCGTTCCAGGCCGCGCGCGATGTAGTAGTCGCGGAACGCAGACTGCGCGGCAGCAATGTCCCCATTGTCTACGACATCACGGCGCAAGCAGAAGCGTCCGCCTTTCAGCATGAGCGGTTCCTCCTGCTCGGCTACCAGCAAGAGGCGATGAGAGCGGCCGAGATACAAAAACCCTTCGCCGTTGCGGTATTCGCGCAACACGCGCCTCGCGTTGAGGTCACGCCACTCTGCGAGCGTCTTGTATATCCAGTAGCGCTTGGCCTCGACAATGTCTTCGACGCGTTCGTCGGACAGGTGGTCGGGGGCGCGCACGGTGACTCGGCCGTCGCGCTCGACCACGATGTCAGCCGTCGTGCGCGGACTGCGCACGATCTCGTAAGCTATTTCTTTGGTTTTCCGGGCGCTCATTTGGTGAGTTCGTCGTGCCGTTTTTCGGCGAGCTTGGCGATCTCGACGGCCAATCGCTCGTGCTTCTCGACAATTTGCGGGAGGTTTGTCAGCAGTAATTCCGTGGCAATCTGCCCGCGCAGCTTCTTGACCTCTATGGGTTTTTTCCAGAAGTCGAGAATGCCGATGGTGTCCTGGAGCAGTTCCACGATCCTTGACATCAGTTTTTTCATCGCAGGTTGATGCTGGGCGGGAACGCCATCGGGCCCAAAGGCAAGATCAGCCACATGATCGTAAAACGTCGTGGCTTCCCGGGTGAGGCCTTCAATATTTCCCTGCCGGCCCGCCATGGCCTTCGCACGAAGTTGTTCATAGACCCGGCCACGCCATTCGGTCGGTACCCCGTTGATGGCTGCGGGAATCTGAAACAGCAGCACGCGCTTGCCGTCTGCGTGCATTTCATGAATCTCGTGAAAGGTAAGTTGGTGATTGGTGTGCTGCGCGATCTCGTGCTTCAACTTGTTCAGGGCATCCACGCTTTCCTTGTAGCGGGTTCCGCAAACCTGCCTGGGACTTTCGTTGGTGACGCCCAGCACAAACCAGCCAAACGGTTGGGTGTGGAGATTCGCCTCGTTGCTTAATGCCGAGAAATAGCGGGCAAGCTGGTCAGTCTTTCGGAAACGGACCGAGCGTTTTCAGCACCATGCCGCGCAGTTCCTCGAAGATCGGCGCGGCGCGGTTGGCCTGGTAGTGCTTCTGGTTGCCGATGCGGGTGACGGTGACGAAGCCGCTTTCGGCGAGGCGCTGCAATTCGCGCTGCACCGCGCCCGAGCCGGCGCGGGCGAGGGCGATCAGTTCGGTGGCGAAAAAACTGCGCTCCGGCTGGCCGAACAGCAGGCCCAGCACGCGCTGCTGGGTGGCGGTGAACAGCGCGCCCGCCATGGTCGCGCGCGGCCGCATCGTCCGCTGCCGTGTCCGGTCTGGACAAAATAGCCAATATTGCTATAATAGTCGAAATGACTACCGGAGCCTGCGTCATGTCCTCATCCTCCACACTGACCTTCCGCAACAGCCACGGCGAACTGGTCGATATCCCCGCCGTCGCCGCCACGCGCCTGAAGAACGAGTTCGGGACTGTGCTCGAGCAGGCGGTGCGGGGTGGGGCCGTCGCCATCACCCGGCACGAAACGCCCAAGGCGGTGCTGATGTCCTACGAGGAATTCCAGGCGCTGATCCGCGACCGCACGCCCAACTTGAACGATCTCAGCGCGGAGTATGACGTGCTGCTTTCGCGCATGCAGACACCGGCGGCGCGCAAAGGCATGGCCGACGCCTTTAACGCCACCCCCGCCGATCTCGGTCGCGCTGCGGTCAAGGCTGCGCGCAAGCGCCGCTGAGTTGTCCGAATAGTCCGTGACATATCGCGCGCGCGGCATTTCGCGATGAGCGCCGCCCCGACGCCGCGCATCTATGTGCTTGCGGGCGTCAACGGTGCGGGCAAAAGCAGCATCGCCGGCGCGGCTTTCCGCGCGCACGGCGCCGATTACTACAATCCCGACGAAGCCGCGCGCGAGCTGAAAACCGCCAACCCCGGCCTCAGCCAGACACAGGCCAACGGCGCCGCGTGGCAGCGGGGCCGCGGGCTGCTCGAGCGCGCGATCGCCGAACGCCTCGACTTTGCGTTCGAGACCACCCTGGGCGCGAGCACCATCCCGCGCCTGCTGGCGGAGGCGGCGGAGAAGGGAATCGAAGTGTACGTCTGGTACGCGGGCCTCGCGACGCCCGAACTGCACATCGCGCGCGTGCGCGCCCGCGTTGCGCGCGGCGGGCACGACATCCCCGAGAAGGCGATACGCCGACGCTTCGAGCACAGCCGCCTGAACCTGATCCAGCTCCTGCCCGCGCTCGCGGCACTGCGGCTCTATGACAACAGCGCGGAAGCGGACCCGGCGGACGGCAAGGCGCCCGCGCCCGTGCTTGTGCTGCACATGGAGCGCGGCAGGATACGCAACCCGCGGGACTTGCCGCTGGCGCCCGACTGGGCCAAACCCATCGTCGCCGCGGCGATGAAACTGCAGGGTTGAGGTTCGCCCTGCCGGTCAGGCGACAGCGGCTTCGGGGACTTTCACGCGCACGCGGCCGGTCAGGAGGGTGTCTGGGATTTTGTGTAAATGGGTTTTCGTTTAACGCTGCGGCATCCGATCTTCAAACCGGTTGGTAAACCGAGTGAGCGCGGCGTTCCAGTCCCGAATCGGCATCGTCGATTTCTTACCGAGGTTTCTGAGCGCCAGGTAGAAGAGCTGTAGCAGCGCCTCGTCGCTCGGGACCGAGCCGCGGTTCTTCTCGACCAGCATGCGCACCACGTCCGCCGGGGTATAGAACTCGCCGGCCTTCCTGCCCGCCGAGTCGGCGAAGAATTTGATCAGGTATTCGTAAGCCGCGCCGAGCAGGTCCGAGAACTCGAAGTTCTCGTCGCACAGCGGGATTTTCTCGAAGTTCCGGATGAAATCGGAGAGCACGTTATCGTCCAGCGAGCGCTGGCCGATCTTGCGGTTGAAGTTGATGTGCCTCATTGGTCCGGATTGGCGAGCTGGCTGGCGATGGCGGCATCGGCCATGCCTTTGGCCTTGAGGTCGCGCGCGATCTGCTCTTTCTCCTGGTCGAAGAGGTCGCTCAACCGCTTCAGGAACAGCATGCCGAAGATGTATTCCTTGTACTCCAACGCATCCATGTTGCCGCGCCGGTCATCGCACGCGCGGAACAGCGAGCTGGAGAGCCAGTTGAGAGTCAGTTTTTGTGGCATTGAGAGGTATGTTATTATAACACATTGTTTTTATTGATATATTTATTGTTTCCGCATTCGGTCAACGGACTGCTTCGACCTTGAGCGATGCCTTACCCTGCCCATCCAATTGGGCCATGAGGTCGATCTCCCGGATGAAGCATTGCCTCATCGCAGCAATTCCTCTGGTACTCGGTGAATCTCGCGGCAAGCGAAGCAGAGGCTTGCGCCTCGTTGAGCGAGTAAGTGTCGCGGGGCCTTCCCATGATGGCGCGACCTGCCCGAGCCCACGCCAACGGCGCCCGCACCGATGGCATAATGCGCAGTCACCACGCCGGCGCATTCGCCGGTGGGCGGCACGCGCCAGGAATTCGCCGCCTTCATCAAATCCGAAATCGCCAAGCGGGGCAAGGCGGTCAAGGGCTCGGGGGCGAAGGCCGATTGACCTGCCAGCCGGCCGACGTCCAGTCCAACCTCATGAAAAACTGCATGTCCTGGAATAACCGACATCGCTTAAACTGTCCGCTTCCGATCATCCGATGAGGAATGACGCATGTCCCAGCCGCTGGAAAAGCTCAAGGAATGGATAGGGCAGCGCGAGACGGGCATCGATTATGTGACGATCCCGGCCGTGCATCGCCTTGCCGCCACCCTCGACCGCGACGATCCCCTGCCGAAAATCGGCGACCCGCTGCCGATCGGCTGGCACGCGATCCTGTTTCCGCGTGTGGTGCGCCACTCCCAGCTCGGGCCCGACGGCCATCCCCGGCGCGGCGACTTTCTGCCGCCGGTGCCGCTGCCGCGCCGCATGTTCGCCGGCAAACGCATCACCTTTCACGAGCCATTGCGCGTCGGCGACGAAGTGCGCCGCGAGTCGGTCATCAAGGAGGTCAACGTCAAACAGGGCCGCTCCGGCGAAATGGTGTTCGTGACCGTGAAAACCGACATCGCCAGCCCGCGCGGGCTCGCCATTATCGAGGAGCAGGACATCGTCTATCGCGGCGAACCCGACCGAAATAACGCAAATGCGGCGCCGCCCCCGCCGCAGAAAGCCCCCGGCCAGCCGGTATGGACACGCACGGTGACGCCCGACCCGGTGCTGCTGTTCCGCTATTCGGCGCTTACCTTCAACGGTCACCGCATCCACTACGATCATCCGTACGTCACCCAGACCGAGGGCTATCCCGATCTGGTGATGAACGGCGGGCTCACCACGCTGCTCGTGTTCGAGCTCGCGCGCACCCACGCCTCCACACCGATCGCCTACCTGTCCTCGCGCAACGTCAGGCCGCTGTTCGTCAACCGGCCGTTCACGCTGTGCGGCGAGCCCTCGCCCGACAACAAGACCGCGAAGCTGTGGGTGGTCGATCAGGATGGCGCGCTCGCCTTGAACGCCGAAGCCGAATTCAGATAAGGGCGCGCATGGCAGGAGGACCGCTTGAAGGGGTGCGCGTCGTCGATTTGACCGCGGTCGTCGTCGGGCCTTTGTGTACGCAGATCCTCGCCGACCACGGCGCGGAAGTGATCAAGGTGGAATCGGGCGCCGGCGATCTGATACGCACCATGAACGGCAAATCGGTCACGCCGGGCATGGGCGCCAAGTTCCTGCATCTCAACCGCAACAAACGCTCGATCGTGCTCGATCTGAAACAGCCCGCAGGCCACGCGGCGCTGATGAAGCTCATTGAGCGCGCCGACGTGCTGGTCTGGAACATGCGCCCGCCGGCGATGGCGCGGCTCAAGCTCGCTTACGACGACGTGCGGGCCGTCAAT
>JAIESJ010000147.1 GCA_019746155.1 Burkholderiales bacterium | reverse complement strand
TTTGCCATCCGCACTGTTGACCGTGAAATCACTGAACTGAAAACCGACCGGCACCTCGCCGCCGGCGAAAAGTTGCCGCCGGATAAGCTGCGTGAAGTCGGTCGGCAGCGCCGCGCCGTAGCGCGGTTCTACGGTATAGACCGCGTCCCCGGTCAGCACGTACTGCTCGCGCGCCACGGTGCTGACAGTGCCGAAGCTGAACGTTTGCGAATTGAGCGTAAGCCGCGCCATCGGCCGGTCGAGATCGAAGCGCGCAAGATCGGTAGCGGCCAGCCGGCCGGAGGCGCGGGCGTCGAGAATCGCCAGCAGGCGCTGCACCTGAAACGGTTCAGCGGGCGCGGCGACAGGCGCGGTGAGAAACCACAGATCGCCTTTTTTTTCGATCACGACGGGCGCCTGGCCAGCGCGCTCGAGGCGGATTTTCCCGGCCTCGCCGGCTGTGAGCGTCGACAGCGGGTAAGTGACCGGCTCGTCGCTGCGCGGCTTGAGATAGGCGAACCAGCCGAGCGCCCCGACCGCGATCAGCAGGACGGCGTTGATCCACCACGATTTTTTCATGTCGCCGCCTCCGTGTGGCCTGTGGCGAGTAATAGGCTGTGGCGTCGGCGGCTGGCGGCAATTCGCTTTGCCGTCGATCCCCTGAAGGGGTCCCTCGCCGGGTAGCTCATGCCGCCCTGCGGCGTCGCCACCAGATCACGCCGCCGGTGACGATGAAAGCGAGCGGCAGCACCAGCAGGAAAGTGAAGGCGATCAGATAAAGCGTGGCCTGGTCGATGTCGAGATTGCTGTCGGCGGCGGGCCGCGGCTGGACCGCGATCAGGCTGTCGTCACCGGTCAGCCAGTTGACGATGTTGATGCCGAAATCGAGATTGCCGCCGTTGCCCAGAAAAGTGTTGGACAGGAAGTGACCGGTACCGACCACCACCACGCGCTGCTGGCGGTCGCCGACGGTGCGTTCGAAAGCGGTGGCGATATTGATGGGGCCGGGAATGTCGCGCGCCTTGTCGAACGTGACTTTTTCGTCGAGCTTTCCGACTTCGACCCAGCCGCGCTGCGCGACATCGACCAGAGGCGTGATGCGCCACTCATCGCTTTCGACGGCGCCGATCTGGCGTGCGAACGGGAATACGGTGTTGAGCCGGAAGGCGTTGGTGATCGGATGGCGCGCATAACTGCTGGCCACGGCGAATGCGGGCGGCCCGCTGCGGGGCTTGAGCGCCGGGTCGACCACCACCCCTGGAGTGAGCACCAGCCCCAGCAGCTCGGAAATCGGCTGCAGCCCGCGCAATGGCTCGGGGTCGATCAACCACAGCAGGTTGCCGCCGCGCTCGACATAGTGCTTGATCTTCTGCACCTCCGCTGGCAGCAGATCGACCTGGGGGCTGGCGATAATGAGCAGTGCAATGTTGGACGGCACGTCCTGCGCCACTGCCAGATTGATGCTGTTCAGCCGCAAGCCTTTCTGTTGCAGCTGCCGGCCGAAGTCGCCCAGATCGTGATTGGCAACGCCGTTCAGCTTTCTTTCGCCGTGGCCGTCGAGCCACAGCACCAATCGGTCGGCGCCGCGCGCCAGCCGCATCAGCACATTGGTGAGCGCCTGCTCGTTGAATTCGGTGAGATGCTCGCTGCGCTGCCGGTATTCGATCACCATTTCGACCGGTGCCCGCACGCCGGCGGCCGCGGCCGCCTTGGGCTGCTCGCGCGGATCGACGAAGGCGAGCGCGATGTCGGGCTTCGCGCGCTGGTACGGGCGCATGAATTCCTGCAGCGACTTGTGCAGGTTCTGGCCGCGCCCGTCCTGGGTGACGGCATAGACCGTGATGGTGAGCGGGCCATCGAGCTGCTTGAGCACGTCGAGCGAAGCCTGCGACAGCGTTTGGCGCGTGCCGCGCGTGATGTCCCATTCCTTGCGGTATTCGTGGGCGATGTAGGCGAGCAAAGCGGTGAGCGCGACCAGCAGCAGCACGAACACTCCGCTCTGCAGCCGCAGCTGTATCCGTATTTTACGGTTGAGTTCCATTCAGCCCCGCAGGCGTTTGGCGTCGAGCTGGCGTATGGCAAGCGCCAGAAACACGATGGTCAGAAGCAGCGAGCAGGCGAGGGCGTAGGTGTCGATGAGCCCCTTGCCGAACGGCTCGAAATTCTTGACGGGGGAGAGCACCTGGGCGAGCGCCGCCGGCACATGCCAGCCGCGTGCGCGCAGGCTGTCGCCGGCGGTTTCCCCCATCAGCAGCATGGCCAGCAGCACGCCGAAGGCGCCCAGCGCCGCCACCATCGGGTGCGCGGTCAGGCACGATACGTAGAGGCTGACCGCGGCGAAGCTGGCGGCGAGCAGCACGAGGCCCGCAACCAGGCTCAACAGCAGGCCGTAGTCAAGGCGCGTGCCGCCGGCGAGCGAGAGCGGCATCAGCGCGGTGAGCCCGATGATGAGCAGCAGAAACGCGATGAGACCGAGGAATTTTCCGAGCACGATTTCGGTGATCGATAGCGGCGCCGACATCAGCAGCACCATGGTCTGGTTGCGGTACTCTTCGGCGATCAGTCGCATCGCCAGCAGCGGCACCGCGAACAGCAGCACCGCCGCGACCGTGGCGAAGGTCGGGGCGGCAACCAGCTCGGTGACGCCCGGCGGGCTCGGCATCTGGGAAAGTTGCGGTTGAATCTGCAGAAAATCGTCGAGTCGCTTCAGAAAACCGTAACCGATGATGAACTGCATGCCGGTCAGCACCACCCATGCCAGGGGCGATGCAAACAGCGCCTTGAGTTCCTTGCCGGCGATCGTAAAAATCATTTTTCCTCGCGCCGCGTCAGGTTGACGAATACATCTTCGAGGCTGGTTTGCGCCGGGCTGAGCCGATACAGGCCCCAGTCTTTCCCCGCCGACTGTTTGACCAGCGCGTCGACGGAATCGCCGTCGCCGGTCAACTGCAGACGAAACAACGTTTCCGATATGCCTTCCGCGGTGGCAACTCCGGGCAGCGCGGCCAGTTCGTCCATGGCCGGCGGCCGGCGCAACCCGAGCACTACGGTGTGGCCGCTCTGAAAATCCTTCAAGGCCGAAATGGTGTCGCTGTAGACCAGGTTGCCGTGATGCATGATCTGCACCCGATCGCACACGGCTTCGACTTCCGGCAGGATGTGGGTGGACAGGATCACGCTGTGCTTGCCGCCGAGTTCCCGGATCAGGCTGCGGATCTCGCGGATCTGGTTGGGGTCGAGGCCGACCGTCGGCTCGTCGAGGACCACAACATCCGGCCCGTGCACGATGGCCTGCGCGATGCCGACGCGCTGCTGAAAGCCCTTGGACAGCGCGCCGATCAGCTTGCCGCCGACACCGGCGAGGCCGCAGCGCTGCTTGGCGCCGTCGACGGCTTCGCGGCGTCTGGCTTTGGGAATGCGGTGCAGCCTGGCGGCGAGCGTGAGGTATTCGTCGACGTTGAGTTCGCGGTAGAGCGGAGGGGTCTCCGGCAGATAGCCGATTCTGGCCTTGGCGGCGGCAGGATGATCGAGCAGATCGATGCCGCAAATGCTGATCGTGCCCGCCGTTGGCGCAAGATTTCCGGTCAGCATCTGCATGGTCGTGGTCTTTCCGGCGCCGTTGGGCCCGAGCAATCCCACCACCTCGCCCCGCCTGAGTTCGAGATTGATGCCGCGGACCGCGGTATGGGCACCGAAATTGCGGGTCAAACCGCGCGCGGAGAGGGTGGTAACGGCTTCCTGGTCGGCCATCGTTCTGCGTCTTGTGGTAAGCACGAAATATACCTAATATGTCAGGGTTTATGAAGCAGCAAACCCGGAATTTTTCCGAAAATCATTTGGTTATCCCGCAGCGGCCGTAACGGGCCGGTCAAATTTATGATGAATGTCAGAACGGCGGCCGTCATGGCGTGCGCAATGCTCGCTGCCTGCGCACAGCAGCCGACACAGCGGCCCGCGGCCGGAGAAACGCCGCTTGCCGAGACCGGGACTCAGCCTCAACCCAAAGTCGTGGTGACCAGGCCGGCGCCGCCCAACCCGCCACTGCCCGGCCATGAGCTCACCGAGCAGATCATGTTCAAGCTCATGCTGGCGGAAGTCGCGGCGCAACGTGGGCAGCCGAACGTAGCCGTGTCGGCTTATCTTGACCTTGCGCGCGAGACCAGGGATCCGCGCATCGCACGGCGTGCCACCGAGGTGGCATGGAACGCGCGCTTCGTATCGGCTGCGCTCGAAGCCGTCGGCATCTGGCTGCAGGCCGACCCGCAATCGACGCAGGCGCGCGAGATCATGGTCGTGCTGCTGCTCAATCAGGCACAGCTTGCCGGGGCGCGGCCGCATCTCGAGCAATGGATTGCCGCCGACCCGGCCAACGCCGGGCACAGTTTTCTGCAATTGTCCTCCCTGTTGGGCCGTCACAAGGACAAGACGGAGGCGGCCAAGCTGATGCGGGCGCTGGCGCAACCCTATCCCGAAGTCCCCGAAGCCCGCCTGGCGGTGGCGCAGGCGGCGTGGAATGCCAACGAGCAGCAGCTAGCGCTCGATGAAGCGCGTGCCGCGCTCAGGCTCCGGCCCGACTGGGAGCTGGCGGCATTGTTCCAGGCCCAGGTGTTGCAGCGGCGCTCGAACGCCGAGGCGCTTCAATATCTTGGCGACTACCTGAAGACCCATCCGCAGGCCAAGGATGTGCGTCTGAACTATGCGCGGCTGCTGGTCAACGAGAAAAAATTCGACGAGGCGCGCAAGCAGTTCGAAGCGCTGCTCCGCCAGCACCCGGAAAACGCCGAGGTGACGATGGCCGTGGCGCTGCTGGCGATGCAGACCAAAGACTACGACGCGGCCGAAATCCAGTTGAAGCGCGCGCTCGAGATCGATTACAAGGACCCCGACGCGGTGCGTTACTACCTGGGCCAGGTCAATGAAGAGCGCAAGCGCTTCGACGAGGCACTCAAATGGTATGGCAGCATCGACCAGGGGGAGCAGTACATCAACGCCCAGGCGCGTTATGCCGGCGTGCTGGCGAAACAGGGACAGCTCGCCGCTGCGCGCGGGCACCTGCAGCGGGTGAGCCCGCAGAACAACCAGCAGCGCGTGCAGCTGGCGCAGGCCGAGGCGCAGCTGCTGCGTGAAGCGAATGAATATCAGCAGGCGTTCGATCTGCTCGGCCAGGCGCTCGAAAAACTGCCCGACACGCCCGACCTGCTCTACGACCATGCGATGGCGGCGGAGAAGGTGAACCGCATTGACGTGCTCGAATCCAACCTGAGGCGGCTCATCCAGCTCCAGCCCGGCCACGCGCACGCCTACAATGCGCTCGGTTATACGCTCGCCGACCGCAACGAGCGGCTGCCCGAGGCCCGCATACTGATCGAAACGGCGCTCAAGCTTTCACCCGATGATCCATTCATCATGGACAGCATGGGCTGGGTGCTCTATCGCCTGGGCCAGTACAAGGAAGGACTCGACTATCTGCAGCGCGCATTCTCGCTGCGCCCCGATCCCGAAATTGCCGCTCATCTCGGCGAGGTGCTGTGGGCCGACGGTCAACGCGAGCAGGCACAGAAAATCTGGGCTGAAATGCTCAAGGACCATCCCCAGAACGAAGTGCTGCGGAATACCGTCAAGCGGTTTGTTCCGTAACCGCGGACGACCGTCGCATTATGTCAGAGGTCCTGAGAACGTGGTGTGCGCTGGCGGTCACGTTTGCTGTCGCGGCATGCGCCACGTTCGTGCCGGATACGCGCATTCCGCCTGCCGTATCGGCTCCTTTCGATCTGAGCGGCCGCGTGCTGGTGAGCCATGACGGGCGCGCGTTCTCCTCGAGCCTGCGCTGGCAGCATCATGCGGCGGGACGCGATGAAATCTGGCTGTTGTCCCCGGTCGGGCAGACGCTGGCCTATATCGCTGGAGAGGCGGACGGGGCTACGCTGACTGCCGCCGACCAGAAACAATATCGTGCGGCGGGCGTCGAGAGCCTGACGCGCCAGGCGCTGGGATGGGAATTGCCGCTCGCGCGCCTGCAGTACTGGGTGCAGGGCCGGGCTGCGCCTTCAAGCGCGCCGGACGCCGTCGAGCGCGACGCGGGCGGGCGGCTGACCGCACTCACGCAGGACGGCTGGCATATCGTGTTCGTCAACTATCCCCCCGCGGAGCACGGCGGGCTGCCGCGGCGCCTCGATCTTTCCAGCGGTTTGTATGAAATCCGGCTGGTGATCGACGGCTGGTGGCGCGATTCTGCAGCACCATGAATGACGCCATACACAGCTTTCCCGCGCCGGCCAAGCTCAACCTGATGCTGCGCGTGGTCGGCCGCCGCGCCGACGGCTACCACCTGCTGCAGACGGTGTTCCGCTTCATCGACTACGGCGACACGCTGAGCTTCAGAGTGCGCGGCGACGGGGTCATCGCACGCAGCAACGCCGTCGCCGGCATTGCCGCCGAAGACGACTTGAGCGTGCGCGCGGCCAGGCTCCTGCAACAGGCGTCGGGAACGACGCTCGGCGCCGAAATCACCGTCGAAAAACGTCTGCCGGTGGGCGGCGGGCTGGGCGGCGGCAGTTCCGATGCCGCCACCACGCTGCTGGCCCTGAACCGGCTTTGGCGGCTCGCTGTGCCCCGCACCCGGCTGCTTGAGCTCGCACTCCAATTGGGGGCGGATGTGCCGGTTTTTGTGTTTGGCGACAATGCCTTTGCCGAGGGCATTGGCGAGCGGCTGACGCCGATTGCGCTGCCGCCGGCGTGGTACGTGGTGCTGACCCCGCCGGTGGCGGTGTCCACGCCTCGGGTTTTTTCCCATCCGGAATTGAAACGTGACGCGAAATTGATTACAATACAAGGCTTTTCGGTCGAGCCGGCAAGTAATGATCTTGAGCCGGTGGTGTGTCGCGAGTACCCCGAAGTGGCGCGACACCTGGAGTGGCTGAGGCAGTTTGCTCCGGCGTTGATGAGCGGTTCCGGCGCGAGCGTTTTCGCAGGCTTTGCCACCGAAAATGCGGCGCGCGAGGTGCTGGCCAGGTTGCCCGCTGCCATGAGGGGGTTTGTTGCGCAGGGGCTGGCGCGGCATCCGCTGCGCGATCTGGCGCGCTGAGGCGCAGCCGGATTTTTAATTTGTGACGGCCGATGCATCTCGATCGGCCTTCGGCGTTACGTGTTGGGGAGTCGCCAAGTGGTAAGGCACCGGATTTTGATTCCGGCATTCGTAGGTTCGATCCCTACCTCCCCAGCCATCATTTGGGTGGAGGCGGCGGCAGGTCGCAGCGGCCTCTGACAGCCCCGGTTACAAGCGGGAAATTAGCGCACGAGGTGCAAGGTTGGCTTACGACAGGCTGATGGTATTTACCGGCAACGCCATCCCCAGGCTGGCCGCGGATGTGGTTAGCCATCTGCACATCCATCTCGGGCGCGCCAAGGTCGGGCGTTTCAGCGATGGCGAGGTGATGGTTGAGATCCTCGAGAATGTGCGCGGCAAGGACGTTTTCGTGCTGCAGTCGATCTGTCAGCCCACCAACGACAATCTGATGGAATTGCTGGTCATGGTCGATGCGCTCAAGCGCGCTTCTGCCGGACGGGTGACCGCGGCGATTCCGTACATGGGTTACGCGCGCCAGGATCGCCGGCCGAGCTCGGCGCGGGTGCCGATCACCGCCAAGGTGGTCGCCAACATGATGACCAGTGTCGGCGTCGACCGCGTGATGACGATGGACCTGCACTCGGAGCAGATCCAGGGGTTTTTCGACATCCCGGTGGACAACATCTACTCGGCGCCGATCATGCTGGGCGACGTATGGAAACACGACTACAAGAATCTGGTCGTGGTGTCTCCCGACGTCGGCGGCGTGGTGCGGGCCCGTGCCCTGGCGAAGCGGCTTGAGGCCGACCTCGCCATCATCGACAAGCGTCGGCCGCGGCCGAACGTGTCCACGGTGATGAACATCATCGGTGAAGTCCAGGGCCGCACCTGCGTCATCGTCGACGACATGGTGGACACGGCGAACACGCTGTGCGAGGCGGCGGGCGCGCTCAAGAAGCAGGGTGCGGAGAAAGTGCTCGCATATTGCACGCACGCGGTGCTGTCGGGCAAGGCGATAGAGCGTATTTCCAATTCGGCGCTCGACGAGCTGGTGGTGACCGATACCATTCCGCTGCGCGAGGACGCCAGGAACTGCAACCGTATCCGCGTGCTGACGGTGGCGAGCCTGCTGGCGGAAACCATGCGCCGCATCAGCAACGAGGATTCGGTCAGTTCGTTGTTTGTGGACTAGTTTTATGCGGGGCCGGAATGGGTCCGGCCGCGCTTTAATCGGGAGAGTCTGGTCGCGGACATCCCGTTATTCAGGAGAGCGAAATGAAGATTGAAGTTACCGCATTTCCGCGCACGCAGCAGGGAACGGGTGCGAGCCGCCGCCTGCGCGCCAGCGGACGCGTGCCCGGCGTGATTTACGGGGCCGGCAAACCGGCACAGGCGATCGAACTCGATCAAAATGCGCTGTTGCGGCATTTGAAGCTGGAAGCCTTCCACGCTTCCATCCTCGACATGACGGTCGAAGGCAACAAGGAAGCGGTGTTGCTGCGCGATTTCCAGATACATCCGTGGAAACCCATGGCCCTGCATGTCGATTTCCAGCGCATCGACAAGAACAAGAAGATCCACATGAAAGTGCCGCTGCACTTTACCAATGCCGACATTTGCCATGCCGTCAAGCTGGAAGGCGGCATGGTGCAGCACATCATGAACGAAATCGACATTCAGTGTTTGCCCGGCGACCTGCCGGAGTACATCGAGGTCGACCTCAAGGACATGAAGCTCGGCGATTCGCTTCATATCACCGATCTGACGCTGCCCAAGGGTGTCGAGCCGCTGCCCAAGCTCAAGCACGACAATCCCGCGGTGGTGACGGTACAGCTGCCGAAGGTGGTTGCGATCGAGGAAGAAGTTGCGGCACCGGTCACCGAGATCACCGGCCAGGCTCCGGAAGGCGAAGCGGCGGAAGGCGAAAAAAAGGAAGCCGAGAAGAAAGAGGCGGGCAAGAAGGAATAGCCGTACTGTCGCGTTCACAACAGGCCCGCCATGTCATGCACGATATGGCGGGCTTTTTTTGGTGAACGGCAAATAGTAAATGGTGAATGGTTAAAAGCGCGGAGACTCTCATGGGCTATAAACTATTCACTGTTCACCATTCACGATTCACCGGTTTTCAATGAGACTCATTGTCGGGCTCGGCAATCCGGGCAAAAAATACGAGGCGACGCGCCACAACGCGGGCTTCTGGTGGGTGGAACGGCTCGCGCACGGCGCCCGGGTCGAGCTGCGCGAATCGGCGCGCTACCACGGCCGCACGGGAAAGCTGGCAAAGCCGCACGAAATCTGGCTGCTCCTGCCCGGCACCTACATGAACGAAAGCGGACTTGCAGTGATGGCGCTCGCCGGCTTTTACAAGATCGAGCCCGCCGAGATTCTGGTCGTGCACGATGAACTCGATCTGCCGCCGGGGAGCGTCAGGCTCAAGAAGGGCGGCGGCACCGGCGGCCACAACGGCCTGAACGACATTGCCGCCCGCCTCGGCAGCAAGGATTTCTGGCGACTGCGCATCGGGATCGGGCACCCGCGCGACAATGCGGCAACGGAGCAGGAAGTGGTCGACTACGTGCTGCACAAGCCGGGCCCGGCGGATCGCGTCGCGATCGATGACGCGATCGCGCGCGGCCTTGAAGTCTGGCCCTTGCTCGCCGAGGGTAAGTATGAGGCGGCGATGCTCAAATTGCACACCAAACCGGTGAATGGTAAATAGGGTGAACATTCGCTGACGCCGCCGTTCCTGCCATTCACCATTTACCATTCACGAATTCCATGAGCCTCAAATGCGGTATCGTTGGCTTGCCCAACGTCGGCAAATCCACGCTGTTCAATGCGCTCACCAAGTCCGGCATTGCGGCCGAGAACTATCCGTTCTGTACCATCGAGCCCAACGTCGGCATTGTCGAAGTGCCCGACCCGCGGTTGTACAGGCTCGCGGAACTGACCAAACCGGAAAAAGTGATTCCCGCGGTGGTCGAATTCGTCGACATCGCAGGGCTGGTCGCCGGCGCGTCCAAAGGCGAGGGCCTGGGCAACCAGTTCCTGGCCAATATCCGCGAGACCGACGGCATCATCAACATGGTGCGCTGCTTCGTCAACGACAACGTGGTGCACGTGGCGGGCAAGGTCGATCCGATCTCCGACATCGAGACCATACACACCGAACTTGCGCTCGCCGATCTCACGACGGTGGAAAAAGCCATGCAGCGCGCCGGCAAAACCGCCAGGGCGGGCGACAAGGAATCGAGCAGGCTGGTCAGCCTGCTCGATGAGGTGAAACGGCATCTTGACAGGGCTTTGCCGGCGCGTAGCCTCGTGCTCGATGCCCAGCAACTGGAATTGCTGAAGCCGCTTTGCCTGCTGACCGCGAAACCGTGCATCTATGTGGCCAACGTCGACGAGCATGGGTTCGTCAATAATCCGCTGCTGGATCGGGTACGGGAATTTTCCGCCCGGGAAAATGCTCCGGTAGTCGCGATCTGCGCCGCGCTCGAAGCCGAAATCGCCGACCTGCCCGACGAGGACAAGAAGGTGTTTCTCGCGGATCTCGGCTTGCAGGAACCGGGCCTGAACCGTCTGATCCGCGCCGCCTACGAACTGCTGGGCCTGCAGACTTATTTCACCGCCGGGCCGAAGGAAGTGCGCGCCTGGACCATCCACAAAGGCGACACCGCGCCGCAGGCGGCGAGCGCGATCCACACCGATTTCGAGAAAGGCTTCATCCGTGCCGAGGTGATCGCCTACGACGATTACATCAAATACAACGGCGAGCAGGGTGCGAAGGAGGCCGGCAAGATGCGGCTCGAAGGCAAGGAGTATGTCGTCAGGGACGGCGACGTGATGCACTTCCGCTTCAACGTTTGACAGGTTGTGCGGCAAACCTGTCCGGCACGAAGCCGTGCCGCATGGTATTTTCGGAAACCACGCGGCTCCACATGAACTGCTTCAGATATTCGGGACCGCCGGCCTGCACGCCGCTGCCCGAGAGCTTCACGCCGCCGAAGGGCTGCGCGTCCACCAGCGCACCGGTGATGCGGCGGTTCAGATAAAGATTGCCCACGCGGAAACGTTCACGCGCAAGACGCAGGTGTTCCGGCAGGCGCGAGAACACGCCGCCGGTCAACGCGTAGTCCGAATCGAGCGCGATCTCGAGCGCCTGCCCGAAGCTCGCCGCGCGCAGCACGGCGAGAATCGGCGCGAAGATTTCCTCGCGCGCCAGGCGGTGATGCGGCCGGATACCGGTGAAGATGGCGGGCGCGAAATAGAACCCTTCGTCCGGCGCTGTGCCTTGGTAATAAAGTCTGCCTTCGGCCTTGCCGATCCCGAGATAGGCTTGCGCCTTTTGCTGTGCGGCGCGCGTGATGAGCGGACCGAATACGAATTGGGGATCTTCCGGCGGCCCCGGCGGATGGTTTTCCAGCGCCGCCGCGAGCCGGGCGACGAAGCGGTCGTGCACGCCGCCGACCGCGATCAGACGCGAGCACGCCGAGCACTTCTGGCCCTGGTAGCCGAATGCGGAATGCATGACGTGGAGCACCGCTTCGTCGGGATCGGCGTCCTCGTCGACGATGATCGCGTTCTTGCCGCCCATTTCACACACCACGCTTTTGAGATGCGTCTGCCCCGGCGCGAGCCGTGACGCCTGCGCCAGGATGGCAAGGCCCACTTCGCGCGAGCCGGTGAAGGCGATGATGTCGACCTGAGGGTGGCGCACCAGATGGTCGCCGATGGCGGCGCCGGGCCCGGGCAGAAGCTGGCAGACTTCGGGCGGGACGCCGGCCTCGAGCAGCACGGCGTGGAAAAGATGCGCCACGATCATCGCCGAAGCGGCCGGTTTCATGATCGCGCAGTTGCCGGCCGCCAGTGCCGCACCGGTCATGCCGGCGAGAATGGCGAGCGGGAAATTCCACGGCGCGATGATCGCCGCCACTCCGCGCGGCTCGAAGCGCGTGAGATTGATTTCGCCCGGAAAACTCCTGGTCTCACGCCAACCGTCAAGTTGCACCATTGCGGCGGCGTAGTAACGCAGGTGATCGATCGCTTCGGCGACATCGGCGTCGGCTTCGCGCCAGTTCTTGGCCTGCTCGAGCACCTGCCATGCCGCGAACTCCGCGCGCCGCTCGAGCAGGATGCCGGCGGCGCGCAGCAGGCGCTCTGCGCGCTGCGCGGCGGGCGTGTCGCGCCATGCCGGGAACGCCTTCACCGCATTGGCGATGGCCTGTTCGGCGTGCGCCGTGGTCGCGAGTTCGATCTGCCCGAGTGTTTCCGCGGGCCGCGCCGGGTTGATCGAAGCCTGTTCTTCAAGCGCGGTTTCGCGCATGCCGGGAATCGCGAGCCGGTAGCTCCGGCCGGTCTGGGCGCGAACGCGCTCCAGCGCCTGGCGGAAGTGATGGCGTTCCGCCTCGCGGCTGAAATCGGTGGGCGGGGTGTTGACGAAAGCCGGCGCCGACGGTTCCCGGGCGGCGCTTTCGGGTGCGGCCGGCGCGGCGAGCAGCACCGCGACGTCCTGCCCCTCGGCATAGGTCTGGCGCAGGATCGAGGTGCCGGCGGTGTTCTCCAACAGCCGCCGGATGAGATAGGCCATGCCGGCCACCAGATCGCCGGTCGGCACATAGACGCGCAGCTGCGGGCCGCAGGCCGCCACCGCCCGCGCCAGCGGCTCGGCCATGCCGTGGAGCATCTGGATTTCCCATTCTTCGCGCCTGATCCCG
>JAIESJ010000099.1 GCA_019746155.1 Burkholderiales bacterium | reverse complement strand
GCGGCGGCGCATTCTGCAGTGTCTCGCGGAAGGCGAATGGAAGCCGGGCGAACGCCTGCCCACCGAGTCGGCGCTGGCCGAGCGCTTCGGCGTCGCTATCTCGACCGTGCGTGCCGGCGTGGGCGAGCTCACCGCGGCGGGCGTGCTGATCCGCAGACAGGGCAAGGGCACTTTTGTCGCACGCCACGACCCGCACAGCCAGCATTTCCGCTTCTCGAACATCTATAACAGCAAGCGGCAAAAAGTCTCCACCACGCGCGAGATCGTCTCCATGCGCAAGGTGCGCGCCGACCGGAAAACCATAGAACTGCTGGCACTCGACACGAATGCCGCGCCTTATGTGCACCGGGTAAGCTGCATCTCCAGGATAGACGCCATCCCGGTCGGGGTCATGGAGTTGATCCTGCCGGTCGCGCTGTTCCCGACGCTGCGGCAACAGCATATCGAGCCGACGGGCGAGAACCTCTACTCGGTCTACCAGCGCGTGTGCGGCGTGACGGTGCTGCGGATGGAAGAGCGCGTTTCAGCCCGGACGGCCGGCGCGCAGTTGGCGAAAACGCTGAAGGTACGCGCTGCCCACCCCGTGCTGCAGGTGGAACGCATCGCCTACACCTTTAACAACATGCCAGTGGAAATCCGCCGGCGCACCTACGAAGGCCTGGAACACCATTATCTCTTCACGCACGACGAGCTTGATTAGGCGGGAGCCCGGCCGCCGCCCATTTCCTCGGAACTGCGTGGCTGCGGGGCGGTTCTTGACCTTGCACCTGCCCCCGGAGCATTGCGGAGACCTTGGGCTGGGTGAGTCCCGGCAGCTCGGCGGCCTCGACCCGAGTAAGGCTGCGGCGCTGGATGATCTCCGCGATCTTGGAAACGAGCTGGGCCTTGACCAGCATCTCGCCGGCGTCCGGGCAACCGAGAAGTGCATTCTCTGGATCGCTTCCGACGGGACGCCATAGTCCTTCGCCAACTCTTCAACTGTCTCCGCCGCGTGGAAGCGCTCGGCGAGGATGGCCGTACGCAGGCCGTAACCGTCGAGCACGGGGCGTCCGAATGAGAGGCGAGGATCGATGACAACATCGCCCTTGTCTGCATTGGGCTCAGATACTAGCGCGGCCCACCCCGACGCAGCATTATGCCTTGATTTTGCGAGGACAACGCCCGTGGTTCGAGGTTCGTGTTTGTCGGCGAAGGATCGCCGACCTGCGTATCCGGCGCGGGCGCCGCGCCGGGTTTGCCGGAAATTACCTGCCCTGCTTCGCCGCGGCCCGTTTTTCCATTTCCTTGAGCACCTGTTCGGTGATGTCGATCCCGCGACTGCTGTAGGTCGCCTGCTGCAGGACCAGATCGTACTTGCCTGCCTCGGCGATGGCCTTGATCACGATATCGGCTTCCTCGATGATCCTGGCGCGTTCCTGGCTTTTGCGCAGTTCAAGATCCTCCGCCAGACCGAGGCTCATCTGGTCGGACTGCCTCATCATAACGGCGAGTGCACGCTCCCGGGCCTGCCGTTCGGCCAGCGGCATTTTGTCTCCCGTTCTTGCGAGCTGATCCTGGGCAACCGCGATTTGTTTTTGCAGTTCCTCTATCTTTTTCTCGCGGGGCGCAAATTCCTCCTTCAGCCTTTCGAGCGCGCGCAGGGCCGGGGCCGATTCGTTCTCGATGCGGAAGCCGTCAACATAGCCGATCTTGTAATCCTCCGCAGCGGCGCAAGCCGCCGCCAGCATCAATACGCCTGTGTAAAGCGCGCCGCGCAACTTCATTCGTTTTTCTCCAAAAATATCCGCATCCCGGCCAAGACGGCAGGACTTGATCCGTTGCCGCCCATACGGCTCCAGGATGTGCAGGTCATACCGTCAGGGCTTGAGCGCGTAGACCTCGTCGAACTTCTGTTCCAGCCCGGCGTGGGTGCCGCGCAGCTGATCGACCACTTCCTTCGCCCAGTCGAAATACTGGCGCTTCCTCTCCAGCGCCCAGCCCGCAGGCGGGTGCGCGGCGATGTCGCGCAGGTTGCAGATCTTGTCGGCGAGCTTCACCAGTCGCGCTTTCCCGCTCGAGTATTTGGCGCGCGCGACCTGCAGGCGCTTGCGCACCTGCTTCTTGATCCACTGGGTGTCGGTGACTTCAAGCACCACGGCGGCGATTTCCTCGCCGAATTCGCCGCGCAGTTCCTGCAATGAAGTCTCGGTATCTTCCAGCGTATCGTGCAGGAGCGCGGCGGCGATGACTTCGGCATCGCGCACGCCGCCCTCTTCCCACAGCACCGTCGCGAGCTGGATCGGGTGGTTGATATAGGGCGAGGCGTCCTTGTCCTTGCGCCGCTGGTCGCGGTGCTTGTGCGCGGCGAACGCCACCGCACGCAGGATCAGGTCGCAGGAATCGGCTTGTGCCTGCGCGACGGTCTTCGCATCCGGCTTTGCCTTGCCATGTTCAGCAGCCATGGCAGTTCCTCAAACGGTATCCATATGCCATTGTTTTATTTGATAATTCTACCACACCCCGCGCAAAACCCCACACTTCACAGTATACAATGGCGTCCTGGTCGAAGAACACGCAAAGGTCGGAGCATGAAAAAACACACGGACAGCCTGGAAACCCTGCGCGCGCGGCTGGCGGAATTCGCCGCCGAGCGCGACTGGAACCAGTTCCACAATCCCAAGAACCTGGCGATGGCGGTGGCGGGCGAAGCGGGCGAGCTCATCGAGCATTTCCAGTGGCTCACGCCCGAGCAGGCAGAGAACCTGCCGCGCGAGACGCGCGAGGAAGTGGCGCTGGAATGCGCGGACGTGCTGCTGTTCCTGCTGCGGCTTGCCGACAAGCTCGGCATCGACCTCGTGGCGGCGGCGGAAAAGAAGCTTGCGCTCAACGCGAAAAAGTATCCGGTGGAAAAATCCAGGGGCCGGGCAACGAAGTACAACAAACTCTAACCCTTTTTTGAGATAGCTCCCAATCCCTCGTGCTCTCATATCGACACTTATTCCATGCCGGCAGCTTTTCCGACGTTTTCAAGCATGCGCTGCTCACGCGGCTGCTGATCGCGCTCGGCAAGAAGGACAAGCCCTACTTCTATCTCGACACGCACGCCGGCATCGGGCGCTACGATCTCTCGCATCCCTGGGCGCAGAAAGTGCGCGAGTACGAGAACGGCATCGGCCGGCTGTGGGGACGCAGGGACATTCCCGCAGCGCTCGCGCCGTACATCGATGCGGTCAAAGCGGAGAACCGCGATCGCAGGCTGCGCTTCTACCCCGGTTCGCCGCTGATTGCAAAGCGCCTGATGCGTGCCGGCGACCGCATGGTGCTGACCGAACTGAACAGGACCGACTGCGCCGATCTCGGGAAGCTGTTTGCGAAAGAGCGGGGAGTCGTAGTCGAACTGCTCGACGGCTATCAGGGCCTAAAAGCGCATCTGCCGCCCAGGGAGCGGCGCGGGCTGGTGCTGATCGACTCCTCGTTCGACCGCGCGCGGGAATTTGCCCGCATCGTCACCGCGCTCGCCGCAGCGCACGAGCGCTGGTCGACCGGCATGTATGCGATCTGGTATCCGCTGATGGAGCCGGGTGATATGCGCAACTTCGAGCGCAACCTGGAAAAAACCGGCATCCGCAAAATCCTGCGGCTGGAATTGGCGGTCATGCCGGCGAATTCACCGCTCACGCCCGGCTGCGGCATGCTGGTGGTGAACCCGCCGTGGCAGTTCGAGGACGAGGCGCGGCCGCTGCTGGAGTGGCTGCGGCAGGCGCTGTCGAACGATGGGGCAGGCGGCGTGAAAGCGGAGTGGCTGGTGCCGGAGTAAGGGAGGGGTCAGTAGCGCTGATAAACCGTGAATTTGCCCGAAGCGTCGAACAGCAGCACCTCGTAGGTTACTTTTCCGGGCGTGTCCATGCCGGGCGCGCTTTGCGGCATGCCGGGCGCACGGCGAGGCCGCGCGCCTGCGGCCGCTCCGCGAGCAGGCGCTTGACGTCGCCAGCGGGCACGTGGCCTTCAATCGCGTAGCCACCGACCACGGCGGTGTGGCACGAGGCCATGTAATCAGGGACGCCGGACCGCTGCCGGAAGGTGCTGACGTCCGCGACATTGACGGCGTTGACGGTGAAGCCGTTGCTTTTCATGTGCTCGATCCGAGAGTCGTATCCTTACCTCTCATAATCGCGTTCCAGATCTTGTCGAGCCGCTTGCAGGACACCGGATAAGGCGTCTTTAATTCCTGCGCGAACAGCGACACGCGCAGTTCTTCGAGATGCCAGCGGAAGGCCTCGAGCCGCGGGTCGACCGCACCACCCGCCTCGCGCTGTCTGTCCAGTCGCTCTTCGTAGCGCTTCCACAGCCCGGCGATGTTGTGCGCGTGTTTCGCATCGCGCTGCGGGTCGCGCGGGCATTTCTCCAGCCGCAGCTGCATCGCCTTGAGATAGCGCGGCAGGTGCGCGAGCTGCTCCCACGGCGTGGCGCTGAAAAATCCCTTGTAGATGAGACGCGACAGCTGCGCGCGGATATCGGCGACGGGACGTGCCAGTTCCCCCCTTGCCGCGGCGAGCTTCAATGACACGCGGTGGTATTCGTCGGCAACCGCGGCAAACAGCCGGCACGCCGCTTCGGACACCGCCGGCAGCCGCGTGCGCGCGCGCTTCATCTGCGCCTCGAACTCTTGCTGCGTGCGCGGCAGCGCATCCTCGCCGATGAAGGCGCGGTCGGCGATGGCCCGGATGAGGTCCTCGCGCAGATCATCCGCGCCGGCGACAGAGCGCAGCTGCAGCGCCGCCGGCTCGAAGCCGCGCAGGTTTTTTTCGAGCTGTTTCATCTGCTCTTTCAGCATCAGGCGCACGAGCCGCGCCACACCGGCGCGCATCGCCGCCTGCGCGGTCTGCGGCACGTCGAACAGGCGAATCGCGACGCTGTCGCCCGCGTCCGTGAGCGCCGGGTAGCCGGTCAACTTGCGCCCGCTGCGGGTGAATGAAATCTCCTGCGGCAGATCGCCGAAATCCCAGGCGCGGAGGTTGTCGCGCTCGATGCCGGGCCCGGCGCGGCCGAACGTGAGTTGCGCCGCCTGGCCGAGCTGTTCCTTGAGCGCGGCGAGATCGCGCCCGCTTGCGAGTTCGCGCCCGGCGTCATCGATGACGCGAAAATTCATCCTGAGGTGCGGTGGGTAGGCTATCGCCTCCAACACGTCGGTGGCCACCGGCGCGCCTGTTGCGCGCTGCACGAACCTCCGGATCGCATCCGCGAACGCCTCGCGCCTCATTCTTTTCAATACCCCCTTGAGGGGTACGCCTCCCGCCTCGCGCTTTTCGCATTCCGTCAGGAACGCCGTCACGGGTTCCGGCACCGGCACCAGGTTTCTGCGGATCGCCTTGGGCAGCGCCTTGAACGCGAACGCGACTTTCTCGCGTATCAGTCCCGGCACCAGCCAGTCGAACGGCGTGGTCTCGAGCTTGTTGAGCAGCGCCAGCGGCACGATCGCCGTCACGCCATCGAGCGGATGGCCGGGATCAAAACGGTATTTGAGCCTGAACTCGGTATCCGCTGCACGCAGCGTTTCGGGAAACTGCGCTTCGGTGATGTCGGAGGCGGCGTGGCGCATCAGGTAGTCGCGCGTGAGGTAGAGCAGCTTCGGGTTCGCCTGCTCCGCTGCGCGGCGCCACTTTTCGAACGCCGCGCCGTTGACGATGTCCGGCGGGATCAAGGCATCGTAGAAATCGAATATCGCCTGCTCGTCCACCAGCACGTCGCGCCGCCGCGTCTTGTGTTCGAGCTCTTGGACTTCTTTTATAAGTATTTGATTATATTCATAAAATTTCGCACGCGTCGCATACTCGCCGGCGGCCAGGGCGCGGATGAAAATCTCGCGCGCCGCGGCGGGGTGGATGGCGCCATAGTGCACGCGGCGCTTGGAAACGATGGTGAGCCCGTAGAGCGTGACGCGCTCGAAAGCGACCGCCATCGCCCGTTCTTTTTCCCAGTGCGGATCGAAGTAATGCCGGCTCACGAGCGGCCGGGCGACGGGCTCTATCCATTCCGGCTCGATTTTCGCGACGCAACGCGCATAAAGCCGCGTGGTCTCGGCCAGCTCCGCGGCCATGACCCACCTGGGCCGGGCCTTGCGCAGCACCGAACCCGGGAAGATCGTGAACTTGATGCCGCGCGCGCCGAGATATTCGCCCTCCTCGTTCCTGAAACCGATGTTGCCCAGCAGCCCCGCCAGCAGCGCGCGGTGGATTTGCTCGTAGGTCGCGGGCGTTTCATTGGCGCGCATACCGAGTTCCGCGGTGAGCGCGGCAAGCTGACCGTGGATATCGCGCCATTCGCGCATACGCCGGTGCGACAGGAAATTCTCGTGCAGCAGCTCGGTCAGCTTGCGGTTCGATTTCTTGTGCTGCAGCGCGTCGTCGAAAAACTGCCACAGCTTGAGATAGCCCATGAAATCCGAGCGCTCGTCCTGGAACTGCTGATGCGCGCGGTCGGCGGCTTGCGCGCGCTCGAACGGCCGCTCGCGCGGATCCTGCACCGTGAGCGCGGCGGCGATGATGAGCACCTCGGCGAGGCACTGCTCCTGCTTCGCGGCGACGATCATGCGTGCGATGCGCGGATCAATCGGGAATTTCGCGAGCTGCCAGCCGACGGGCGTGAGCCGGTTCCTTTCGTCCACCGCGCCGAGTTCGGCGAGCAGCTGGTAGCCGTCGGCGATCATGCGCGGGCCCGGCGGATCGAGGAACGGAAAGTCCTCGACCTCGCCGATTTTCAGCGACTTCATGCGCAGGATCACCGCGGCAAGAGAAGAGCGCAGAATCTCGGGCTCGGTGTACTCGGGCCGCGCCGCGTAATCGTCCTCGGAATAAAGGCGTATGCACACGCCGGCCGCGACGCGGCCGCAGCGCCCGGCGCGCTGGTTGGCGGAGGCGCGCGAGATTTTCTCGACCTGCAGCTGCTCGACCTTGTTGCGGTGGCTGTAGCGGTTGATGCGTGCAACTCCCGTGTCGATCACGTAGTGGATGCCGGGCACGGTGAGCGAAGTCTCGGCGACGTTGGTGGCGAGCACGATACGGAAGGGCCGCGGTGACACGGTAGCCGCAGGCCGAGTGCGGGAACCGCGGCCGGAGGCCGACACCCCGGACTGCTCATTCCCGACATCGGTTGCGGAGGCCGAGCCGCCGGGTCTGAACACGCGCGCCTGCTCCTCGAACGACAGCCGCGCATAGAGCGGCAGGATTTCCGCGCCTTTGGGGTGATGCTTGCGCAGCAGCTCGGCGGTGTCGCGGATTTCGCGCTCTCCCGGCAGAAACACCAGGATGTCGCCGCCGGCGCGCTCGCGCGCAAGCTCGTCCACCGCGTCGAGGATGGCCTGCTCCATGTCCTGTTCCTGCCTGTCGTCGTCCATCCCGGATTTCTTTCCCTTTTTGGAAAGCTCGAATCTTCCCCCTCCTTCAGCGAGAGGGGCGGGGGTGAGGGTGGAGCCGAGCGGCCGGTAGCGCATCTCCACCGGCCAGGTGCGGCCCGAGACCTCGATCACCGGCGCATCGTTGAAGTGCTTCGAGAAGCGCTCGGCGTCGATGGTGGCCGAGGTCACGATTACCTTGAGATCGGGGCGCCGCGGCAAAAGCCGTTTTACATAGCCCAGCAGGAAATCGATGTTGAGGCTGCGCTCGTGCGCTTCGTCGATGATCAGCGTGTCGTAAGCTTGCAGCAGCCGGTCGCCCTGGGTTTCGGCGAGCAGGATGCCGTCGGTCATGAGCTTGATGTAGGTGTTGGCCGAGAGCTTGTCGGCGAAACGCACCTGGTAGCCGACGGCGTGGCCGAGCGGGCTTTTCAATTCGGCGGCGATGCGCGCGGCGACGGTGCGCGCGGCGATGC
This sequence comes from Burkholderiales bacterium, assembly GCA_019746155.1. Classification (GTDB taxonomy): domain Bacteria; phylum Pseudomonadota; class Gammaproteobacteria; order Burkholderiales; family SG8-41; genus CAKKQX01. The sequence continues at coordinate 4,826 of JAIESJ010000099.1, read as the reverse complement.
GCCGCGGCTGGGTATGGCCGATCAGGCCCGCCACGCCACGCTTCAGCTCGAGGCAGATCTTCGGCAGCTGCGTGGTCTTGCCCGAGCCGGTCTCGCCGCAGACGATGACGACCTGGTTGCCGGCGATGGCGCGCGCGATGTCCTCGCGCTTCGCCACCACCGGCAGCGCTTCGGGATAAGCCGGCTGCGGCAGATTGCGCAGCCGCTGTTCGGGATCAATTTTCAAGGACACCATATTCAACCGCGGATAAACGCTGATCAACGCGGACAAAAACTCGTCCCCGCCCCTTCTTCTGCCGCTGGGAGAAGGGGCGGGGATGAGGCCGGGTATTCATCGGCGGTTTCCCTTGTTTTGAAGAAACGAAAAGGCCGGCTGCCGCCGGCCTTTTCCCGGTCGACGTAACGCTCAGATTTTTACGTTCGGGTTCAGGCTGTAGACGCCGGTGATGCTCGCCTGCCCGAGTACATGCCCCTTGATCGCGGCAAGCACATCGGCGCCTTTGAACGTGCCGGAGACCGCGCACTTCGCGACATCGAGCGCATAGAGCGTGAATACATAATGATGCGGAATGGTGTCGTTCCACGGCGGGCACGGCCCGTCGTAGCCGTAGTAGTTGCCCGCCATGTCCCGGTCGGAGGCGAACCACGCGGTGTAATCGTTGATGCCCTGGCGCGTGCCGCGCGGGCCCTCCGGTCCCTTCTTGCCGCGCGGCGTGACGCCGTCGGAGAACTCGCCGGCGCGGATCGGACCCGAGGCGGGATCGAGATCGACCAGCACCCAGTGGTAAAACTCCACCCGCGACAGTGACGGCGGGATGATGCGCCCTTCCTGGTTCACGTCGTCAGGCTTGGACGGCACATCGTAATCGTGGCAGATCAGCACCAGCGATTTCGTGCCCGCGGGCAAATCGCTCCACGACAATTGCGGGTTGCGGTTTCGGGACAGCGTGACATGGGTCTTGGGATCCGGTGCGCAGAACGCAAATTCGGCCGGGATGCGCTGGTTATGGCCGAAGCTGCTGCTGGTGAGCTTCATGAACGTTCTCCTCTGCAATCTCGCGCTCGATTATAACAAACCCTTCCCTCGCCGCCGCCATTGTGGGCAAAACGCGCGTTGTCGCTCAGGGCCGCCGATCAGCGCTCGCCGCGGTTGCCGGCAGCGTGCCGGCCAGCGCCGCCAGCTTCGCGTCGCGCTCCTCGCGCGGCAGCGCTGCAAGCTCGCGTACCGCCCGGTAGAACGCCGCCAGATCGCCGCCCTGTTCCCTGAGCAAGGCCTGGAACGCCGGCACCATCCGGGTGTAGATCGCGACCGAAGCGATGTGCGCGTTGCCGGGTTTGTGGGCGAACCACTGATCGTAGCCCGTGAATCCGCCCCAGCCCGCCTTGAGCTGTTCGTAATCCCGGGCCATCGCTTCGAATATCTGCTGCTTGCCCGCGCGCATCGCCTCCGGCGCGACCCCGCTGCCGTAGAACGCGTCGAGCCGCTCGCGGTAAGCCTGGATGAGCCGCATGAAATCTTCCCGCTGCCGTTGCCTATGCTCATGGGTCAGTTTGTCCTGCGCGCTGCCATGGCGTTCGAGCCAGCGCCTGAGCCCTTCCTGCTCGACCGCGACCGCAAAGGACTCGTTGAACACGGAATCGTCGCGCACGTATACCACCTGATGCGCGAGCTCGTGGAAAATCAGCCGCGCAATCCCCGGATCAGGATTGCGGATGAAGGTGTTGAGCACCGGATCGGCAAACCAGCCCAGCGTCGAGTAGGCCGGCACGCCGCCCACGAACACGTCGTAGCCCCGGGCGGCGAGTTCCGCGGCAAAGCGGTCGGCTTCGTCCTTGGCGAAGTAGCCGCGGTAGCCGACACAGCCCGCGAACGGGAAGCACCACTGCACCGGCAGCGTCGAGAACTCCGGCGCCGCGAACACGTTCCATACCACGAACGGCCGCCCGAGATCGGCGTAGCGCCGGTAGCTCGCATTGTCCGGCAGGCCCAGCTCGCGGCTCGCGAACTCGCGCATGCGCAGCACCGCCGCCAGTTTTTCCCCGAGCGCCGGCGGCGTCGCCGGGTCAGCGATGATCTCGCCGATCGGCCGCTCGCGGCGCCAGATGTCGAGCTGCCCCCGGACCGACTGCAGGTAGTAGCCGAGGTTGGCGCACCCGGTGAGCACCAGCAGCATCGCGATGACAACGATACGCAGACCGCAGCTCATCCGCTCATTGAACAAGCGTGAGTCGTGAGATCGGAAGACCGGGAGTCGCAAGAAGATTTCGCTTCGCTCTCACGCTCCGGCGCCTTCACGCCCTGACGTTGATCTTCTTGCATACCTCTGCCTTCATCCTTCATCCCTCTCGAGAATGCGCCGGTGTGCAGGAAAGTGCAGACCTGCCGCACTACTGCGGCCGAAACCAGCATCGCGGTGTGGCTGACATTGAGCACGATGTGATCGCGCGCCGTCGGCAGCCGGGTTTCGGCGACGCTCACCACGCCGTCGCTGGGCCGCGGCAGATCCGGGGCGATCAGCGTGCCGAGTCCGATACCGCAGTCGCCGGCGATAACACCGATGTCGTAGCGCTCGAGACCTGACGGCCGGGCGCTCTCCAGCCATTCCGGAATGCTGCGGCCGAGCGCTTTCCCTCCCCCCGGCAGGCGCGCCAGGCGGCGCGCGGCGAAGCTGTCCACAAACGGCGGGCCGGCGAGCACGATGCGCCCGATGTCCAGGTCCGCCGCACGCTCCAGCATCCTGAGTATCACCAGCCCGCCCAGGCTGTGCCCGACGAAATGCATGCGTGATGAGTCCATGCTGCGGCAGAATTGCGCCAGCCGCCCGGCGTTTTCAGTGAGCGTGAGCCGCATCGACGGATACGAATAACTCACCACCTGATAACCGCAGCGCGCGATGCGCCGCCGCATCAGCGCCATCACCGTGCCATGCAGCCACAGGCCGTGCACCAGAATCACCGTTTCCTGATTAATCATGAGAAAATCAAGAACAAGCCACAGTAGCAGTAGGTCGGCAATCCTTTGCCGACATTCACGCGGCCGGCGGCATGGAAACGCCGCCCTACGTCGCTATCGAAATGGCTGTTACAATCCACTAGAACCCGCTGCCTTCGAAGCGCGTGACGGCTGCCGCCTCAAGGTGGGCGACATCGCCCCAATAGTTCATGCGCCAGCCACGGCCCTGGTGGCTGAAGCTGTTAATGCTGGCATTGAGCAAAGGCGCGGTGCGCGGCGCATCGAGCGCCATGCCGTGCGCCGCGCGGTAGAGCGAGTCGAGCACCAGGCCGTGCGTGACGACCACCACCTCGCCACCGGCGTGACGCTCGGCTATCTCGGTGAGACAGGCAAGGCATCGCGCGTAAAATTCGCGGGCGCTTTCTCCCCCGGGAATCAGGTAGTCGGGATCGCGGCTCTCGAAGCGCCGATGCTCCTCGGGATAGCGCGCGCCCATCTCGCTGCGCGTCAGTCCCTCGAAAACACCGAAGCTGCGTTCGCGTAGCCGCCGATCGGCAATGATGTCCCGTCCCGTGCTCCGCGCAATCGCGTCCGCGGTATGCCAGGCGCGGGCAAGATCGCTGCTGTAGATCGCGGTGAGTCTGCTGCCGGCATAGCGTCGCCCCAGGGCAGCCGCCTGGGCGCGTCCGGCATCGGATAACAAGGTATCGGTCTGCCCCTGCATGCGGCGCTCACGGTTCCACAGCGTCTCGCCGTGGCGGATCAGAATGATCTGCGTCATGCGCTCAACTCCGTGATGAGTAATGCGTGATGAGTGATGGGTAAAATCCCGCAACTCATTACCCATTTCCCATTACCCATTACCCGTCTCGCGCTCGCGCTTGAGGATTTCCATCGCGCCGGCGAGCGCCGCTTCGTAACGCGCCTTTTCTTTCGCGATCGATTCGTCGGTCCAGTCGTAGAAGCCTTTTTTGACCTTCATGCCGATGTGGCCCGCTTTCACCAGGTCCGCTATGACGGGGCTGGTCGTCGGGCTGTTGCACAGGTCGGGATAAATGGTCGTGCCCGCGGCATTGTGGATATCAAGGCCGGCGTGATCGCGCTGCAACAGCGGTCCGGCGGCGATGTAGCGGAAGCCGAAGCCGTAGCGCACGGCATTGTCGACGTCTTCCGGCGTCGCGATGCCGCGCTCGACTAGCGACAGCGCCTCGCGCGACAGCGCGTGCTGCATGCGGTTGGCGAGGAAGCCCGGAATGTCGAGATTGACCCGCACCGGGACCTTGCCGACGTTCTTGAGAATCGCGCTGACGCGGTCGGCCACCGTCTTATCGGTGAACTTCGAGCATACCACCTCCACCGCGGGCACGAGATGCGCGGGCATGAAGTAGTGCGTGCCGACCATGCGGCTCTGTGTCCTGAGCCCGGCGCCGATTTTGCCGATGGGAATCGCCGAGGAGTTGCTGCACAGTGGAATGTCCGGCTGCGCCAGATGTTCCAGTTGTGAAAACACCTGCCGCTTCAGATCGAGCTTCTCGGGAATCGCTTCGATGACGATGTCGACCTCGGGCCAGGGAAGGGCTTCCAGCCTGTCGGATATGACGAAGTGCTCGGCCGCGTACGCATGCCCGAGCGCATGCAGTGCTGCCTCCAGCCGCCGCGGCAACGATTTGAGCATTGCGTCATCGGGATTGACGATGTGCGCGGTCCAGCCGCAGGCGACGAAGCTCGCGGCAATGTCCGCGCCCATGGTGCCGCCGCCGATGATGGCGATGGTGTTTCCTGTTTCGGGCATTTCCTAGGGCCTGTTAACACTATCTGATATAATGCGGCCATGGAACTGACCGCAACCCAATACCAGCAGATCGAGCCTTAT
>JAIESJ010000060.1 GCA_019746155.1 Burkholderiales bacterium | reverse complement strand
GGTCATCGCGCTTGCCGCGCGTTCGCTGCCGCCGCACCAGCAGAAGCAGGCGGTGTTCTGGGGCGCCGGCGCCGCGGTGGTGATGCGGATCGTGCTCACCATCGTCGCAGTCGAACTGCTCAAGCTCCCTTATCTCAAGCTGATCGGCGCTGCACTGCTGCTGTGGATTGCCGTGAAGCTGCTGGTCCCGGAGGACGGCGGGGACGACGGCATCGAGTCGAGTTCCAACCTGTGGGCGGCGATCAAGACCATCCTGATTGCCGACCTGGTGATGAGTCTCGACAACGTGATCGCGGTGGCCGCCGCCGCCAAAGGCAGCATACTCCTGCTCATCCTGGGGCTGGCGATCAGTATCCCGCTGGTGATCTTCGGTGCCACCATGCTGATGCGTCTCATGGAACGTTACCCGATCATCATCACCATCGGGGCGGGCATTCTGGGCTGGGTGGCCGGGGAGATGGCGGTTACGGACCCTGTCGTCGATGAATGGGTGAAGGCGAGTGCGGCATGGTTGCACTGGGCGGCGCCCGCTGCAGGTGTGGTGTTCGTCGTTGCCCTCGGCAAGTGGCTGGCAGCGCGCGCAGCGAAGGAAGAAAAGGGCGTGGTTGATCTCGCTGGCGAGGAGCCCAAGCCGTGAGTCATGTTGTGGCCGGATGCGGTTATTGAAAACGGAGTGATCAGATGCTGAAATTGCTGGTGCCGGTAGATGGCTCGGAGCATTCGAGTCGTACGATCGACCATTTGCTAAAGAACATCCACTCGTACAAGGATGGCGCGGAAATACACCTGCTCAACGTCCAGCATCCGATACCGTATGGCAGCCGGGTGTCGTCGGTGATCGGTCAGGACAAGATCAACCGGTACCATCACGACGAAGGCATGGCGGAGCTGAAGACGGCGATGCAGAAGTTGGATGCCGCCAACCTCAAGTATCATTACCACATCGGCGTCGGCGATGCGGCGGAAACCATCGTCAAGTACGCCGAAGAAAAAGGCTGCGACCAGATTTTCATGGGCACCCGCGGCATGGGTTCGGTATCGAATTTGTTGCTGGGCTCGGTTGCAACCAAGGTGATCCACCTTGCGGAAGTGCCCATTGTGCTGGTGAAGTAACTGTGCCAGCATGTGTCGGCAATCGCTTATTTCCGTATGCCCTGGCTCACGAAGGGGCGGGGGGAATTTTCGGGAAAATTGATGCCGGTCAATTTTTTTTGTGGCCGACTTGTGGATGATTAGGTTGTTATAACCATAACAATACCAGGGCTGGACCTCTCGAGTCTGTCAAAAGTGTAGTGTAACAACCACTGGAAGGAGGAGTAAAATGCGTATTCAGCGTGCATTCTCGCGCGGCGTTATGCCGCTTCTGGCCGTATTCGGCTTGTCAATGGCGGCGCCGGCAGCGGCGTGGGAACCTGCCAAACCCGTCGAATTTGTGATCCCTGCCGGTACCGGCGGCGGCGCCGATCAGATGGCGCGGCTGATCCAGGGCATCGTGGTCAAGCATAACCTGATGAAGCAATCGCTGATCCCGATCAACAAGTCGGGCGGTGCGGGCGCCGAGGGTTTTCTCGATGTCAAAGGTTCCAAAGGCGATCCCCACAAGATCATCATCACGCTGTCCAACCTGTTTACCACGCCGCTGGCGACGGGCGTGCCGTTCGGCTGGAAAGACCTGACTCCGGTTGCCATGCTTGCACTCGACCAGTTCGTGCTGTGGGTCAATGCCGAGACGCCCTATAAGACCGCCACGGAGTACCTGGATGCGGTCAAGAAGGCCGGCCCGAACAAGTTCAAGATGGGCGGCACGGGATCCAAGCAGGAAGACCAGATCATTACGGTGGCGATCGAGAAGGCGGCGGGGGTCAAGTTTACCTACGTGCCGTTCAAGGGCGGCGGCGAAGTGGCGACCCAGCTGGTGGGCAAGCACATCGATTCCAGCGTCAACAATCCGATCGAGGCGGTGGCGCAATGGCGTGCCGGCAAGCTGCGGGCGCTGTGCGTGTTCGACGACCAGCGCATGCCGTACAAAACCAAGGTTACGGATACCATGTCGTGGAACGATATTCCGACCTGCAAGGAGTCGGGTGTGCCGACCGACTATGTCATGCTGCGCGGCATTTTCATGTCTCCAGGAGTATCCAAGGATCAGGTGGAGTTTTACGTGAACTTGTTCAAGAAGGTGCGTGAAACACCGGAATGGAAGGATTTCATGGAGAAAGGCGCCTTCAACCAATCCTTCATGACCGGACAGGACTACGTCAAGTGGGTCGAGAAAAACGAAGCGCTGCACCGTGATCTGATGAAGGAAGCCGGCTTCCTCGCCAAACCTTGATGCTCGCGGCAGGGGCGCGAAACGCGCCCCTGCCTGTTTCACGCCCCAACAGGTTTTAATCCCAATAACTTTATTAGTGTCGCCAGATGGAAGAACACAACGAATCAACAGGCGTTCCAGGCGCAGGCATTTCGACCAGCGCCGTCGAAATCCTGGTGTCGCTTATTTTTCTGCTGATTGGCGGGATAGTGGTGTTCGACAGTTTTCGGCTTGGCGCAAGCTGGAGTTCCGACGGCCCGCAAGCGGGCTATTTCCCCTTCTACATCGGCTTCATCATCTGCGTCGCAAGCCTGGTCATACTTGGCCAGACGCTGTTCGGCAAATCGGGTCGCAGCGGCAAGGTGTTTGTGGAGTGGTCTGCGCTTAAGCAGGTGCTCTCGGTATTGCTGCCGGCGGCGGTGTACGTGGTCGGCATCCAGCTGTTCGGGATATACCTGGCATCTGCCGTCTATATCGCGGCATTCATGATCTGGCTGGGCAACTACAGCTGGTTCAAGAGTATTGCGCTGGGAGTGGCGGTCAGTATTACCGGGTTCCTGACGTTTGAGATATGGTTTCAAGTTCCGCTCTATAAAGGCGTATTTGATCCCCTCGGCTTCCTCGGTTATTAGACGGGATCAGCTGCCACTGCCCATACAATAAGAGGGAGGAGTACCCAAGTGCTTGAAGACATCAACGCCTTGTTTCACGGTTTTGCGGTGGCGTTGACACCGTTTAATCTGTTGTTGATGTTCATCGGTGTCACGCTCGGCGTGATCATCGGCGTGTTGCCGGGGCTCGGCGGCGCCAACGGCATTGCGATTCTGCTGCCGCTCACGTTCTCGATGCCGCCGACCTCGGCGATCATCATGCTGTCGTGCATTTACTGGGGGGCGCTGTTCGGGGGGGCAATCACCTCGATCTTGTTCAATATTCCGGGCGAACCATGGTCGGTCGCGACCACCTTCGACGGCTATCCCATGGCACAGCAGGGACGGGCCGGCGAGGCGCTGACCGGCGCTTTTACCTCTTCGTTTATCGGCGCGCTTTTCGCTGTGGTGATGATCACTTTTCTTGCGCCGCTGGTCGCACGCTTTGCTCTGCAGTTTGGACCGCCGGAGTTTTTTGCGGTGTATTTCCTGACGTTCTGCAGCTTCATCGGCATGGGCAAGGAACCGCCGTTCAAGATCATGGCATCCATGATGCTGGGATTCGCGTTGGCGGCAGTAGGTATCGATACGGTTACAGGGCAGCTGCGTCTGATTTTCGGATGGCATGAGCTGATGCGCGGGTTCGATTTCCTGATCGCGGTGATCGGCCTGTTCGGCATCGGCGAAATCCTGCTGTCGATGGAGGAAGGGCTGTCATTCTCCGGCAGCAGCGCCAAGATCGATCCCAAGATTGTGCTGGAAACCTGGAAAAAGCTGCCGAAATACTGGCTGACCTCCCTGAGAAGTTGTCTGATTGGCTGCTGGCTGGGAATCACTCCGGGCGGGGCCACGCCGGCCTCGTTCATGAGTTATGGCGTAGCGAAGCGTATTTCCAAGGACGGTGCCAAGTTCGGCAGCGGCCAGCTTGAAGGCGTGGTGGCGCCGGAAACCGCAGCCCATGCGGCCGGAACCAGCGCGCTGCTGCCGATGCTTTCACTGGGTATTCCCGGCTCGCCGACCGCGGCCGTGCTGCTCGGCGGGTTGCTGATCTGGGGCTTGCAGCCGGGACCGCTGCTTTTCGTCGAGCAGAAGGATTTCGTATGGGGGCTGATTGCCAGCATGTATCTCGGCAACATTGCGGGACTTGTCATCGTGCTCACTTGCGTGCCGCTGTTTGCCGCGATCCTGCGGGTGCCGTTTTCCATTATCGCCCCGATCATCATCGTGATCTGCGCGATCGGCGCCTATACCGTGCATAACGCCATGCTCGATATCTGGTTCATGCTGCTGTTCGGTGTTGCCGGTTACGTGTTCAAGAAGCTCGCTTATCCGCTGGCGCCTCTGGTGCTGGCATTGGTGCTGGGTGATCGGGCGGAAGACTCGTTCCGGCAAGCGATGCTGATTGCCCAGGGCGACATGCGGATTTTCTTCTCCAACTGGCTGGTCGGCAGTATCATGGCCCTGGGGCTTGTGATGTTGTTCTGGCCGCTTGTGTCGAAATTGCTGGCCTCGCTGCGCGCATCCAAGGCGCCGGCGTAACCGCACAGGCACTTGCGTTTTCCTGAGTGCGCGGGACGATCCAAACATCGTCCCGCGCAGCTTCGGAGGGTCAGATTTTTCCGCGCCGTTTCAGCCGACTTAGCGTTTCAGGGGAAAGGTTGAGATAGGAAGCGAGTTCCTTCTTCGGCAGGCGCTCGGCGAGTTCCGAGTGCTTGCGCATGAAGCGCTGCACCCGGCCCGGCGCGTCGAGCAGATGCAGGGTTATGGTGTGGGCCATGACTTCGCTCATCAGCTTCATGATCTCGAACTCGAATTCACTCTTGATCGAAGCGTGGCGCTCCATGAAATGGACCCATTGCTGCATCGACAGCTTGGCGGCGCGCACCTTGGTGACCGCGAGGATCGAATAGGGAATCGGGGTTTTGAGACGCCACGCCGCATAGCTCGTGTCGATATCGCTCTCGGCGGCGAAGCGTAGAATCATTTCCTTGCCCTGGGCGTTGGAGACCACGCGCTTGAGGATGCCCTCGATGATGAAATACTGTTCCATCGAATGGTCGCCCTGGTGCTCGAGCGCCTCGCCTTTGGGGTAGTCGCAGATTTCGAGCAGGGGCCCCAGCTCATCCCACTGCGCCGCGTTCAGGCGCTTGAGGATCACGTTCTGCCGGAGCTGAAGGCAGATGATTTTGGCTTCGGGGTGTTGGGCCAGCAGGGGCATAAAATTTGATGCATGGCGGCGAGAATTGCCACGGTCGGACAGTATACCAAAAACCGGAAAATTGACCGTGGTCAAGGTGAATGCGCATGCTGCCCCCTATGATACGCGCGAGTAAATCATAGCCATAGTTAGATGGCCGGGATCTGCCGTGAATTGAGGAAATTCCGCCCTGTTTACCTTCCACGGCAGATATCCATTTGAAAAACACTTGTTCAATTGACGGCAAGAACGCGGGGCATCTCAGCATGACAACTGATGCACAATCACAAGAAGTAACCGACGGCTTTCAACTGGTCATCGATGCCCTCAAGCTCAACGGCATCGACACGATCTTCGGTCTGCCCGGTATCCCGATCTCCGACCTCACCCGCAAGGCGCAGGCCGCAGGCATGCGCGTGATTTCGTTCCGCCATGAGCAGAACGCCGGCTACGCCGCGTCCATCGCCGGCTTCCTGACGCAAAAGCCGGGCATCTGCCTGACGGTGTCCGCCCCCGGCTTCCTCAACGGCCTCACCGCGCTGGCCAATGCCACCACCAATTGCTTCCCGATGATCCTCATCAGCGGCTCTAGCGAGCGCGAGATCGTCGACCTGCAGCAAGGTGACTACGAGGAGATGGACCAGCTGGCCATCGCCAAACCGCTGTGCAAGGCCGCCTTCCGCGTGCTGCACGCCGAGGACATCGGCGTGGGCGTCGCGCGCGCCATCCGCGCCGCCGTCTCCGGCCGCCCTGGCGGCGTCTACCTCGACCTGCCGGCCAAGCTGTTCCCGCAGACCATGGATGCGGAAGCCGGCAAGAAGTCGCTCATCAAGGTGGTCGATCCGGCGCCGCGCCAGATCCCGGCCCAGGATGCGGTGCAGCGCGCGCTCGAACTGCTGAAGAGCGCCAAGCGTCCGCTCATTCTGCTGGGCAAGGGCGCCGCCTACGCCCAGGCCGACGCGGAGATTCGCGCCCTGGTCGAGAAGACCGGCATCCCGTACCTGCCGATGTCCATGGCCAAGGGCCTGCTGCCCGACACGCACGAGCAGTCCGCGGCTGCCGCGCGTTCCTACGTGCTGGCCGAGGCGGACGTGGTCATGCTGGTCGGCGCCCGCCTCAACTGGCTGCTCTCGCACGGCAAGGGCAGGACCTGGGGCGGCAAGAGTCCCAAGGACTGGGGCGGCCAGAAATTCATCCAGATCGACATCTCGCCGCAGGAGATGGACAGCAACGTCCGTATCGACGCCCCGGTGGTCGGCGACATCGGTTCCTGCGTGTCAGCGCTGCTCGCCGGCATCGGCTCCAATTGGCCGAAGCCGCCGGCTGACTGGCTGAACGCCATCGCCGAGCGCAAGATCAAGAACCTCGCCAAGATGGCCGAGACGCTGGCCAAGAATCCGACGCCGATGAACTTCCATAGCGCGCTCGCCGTGGTGCGCGACATCATCAAGGCGAACCCGGACGCCATCCTGGTCAACGAAGGCGCCAACGCGCTGGACTTCACCCGCAGCATCGTCGACATGTACAAGCCGCGCAAGCGCCTGGACGTCGGCACCTGGGGCGTGATGGGCATCGGCATGGGCTTTTCCGTCGCGGCCGCCGTGGTGAGCGGTCAGCCGGTGATCGCGATCGAGGGCGACAGCGCCTTCGGCTTCTCCGGGATGGAAGTCGAGACCATCTGCCGTTACAACCTGCCGGTCTGCGTGGTGATCTTGAACAACAACGGCGTCTACCGCGGCGACGAAGTCAATCCGACCGGCGGCCGCGATCCGGCGCCCTTGGTGTTCGTCAAGGATGCACGCTATGAAAAGCTGATGGAGGCCTTTGGTGGCGTGGGCGTGCACGCCACGACCCCGGCCGAGTTGCGCAAGGCAATGGAAGAAGCCATCCGCTCGCGCAAGCCCACGCTCATCAATGCCGTCATCGATGAAACCGCCGGCACCGAAAGCGGTCGCATCACGAGCCTGAATCCGCAAAGCGCGAAAAAGAAATAAGTCAAACAGTTGAGCGAAGGCAGGCAGCCTTTCATCTGCCGCAGAATTTTTGGAGATCAGAATGGAAGCTTTAAAAGACGTGCGCATCCTCGACATGACCCACGTGCAGGCGGGGCCGACCTGTTCGCAACTGCTGGCATGGATGGGCGCCGACGTGATCAAGCTCGAGCCGCCGCACGGCGATGCCACTCGCGGCCAGCTGCGCGACATACCCAACGCGGACAGCCTGTATTTCACCATGCTCAACTGCAACAAGCGTTCGATCACGGTGAACATGAAGAGCCCGGAGGGCAAGCAGGTGTTCGCGGACCTCGTGAAAAAATGCGATATCATCATGGAGAACTTCGGGCCCGGCGTGCTCGACCGCCTGGGCTTCACCTGGGAAAAAATCCACGAGATCAACCCGAGGATCGTGATGGGCTCGATCAAGGGGTTCGGCTCGAGCGGGCCATACGCGGACTTCAAGGCTTATGAGAACGTCGCGCAGGCCATGGGCGGAGCCATGAGCACCACCGGCGTGCCCGACGGCCCGCCCTTTGTGACGGGCGCCCAGATCGGAGATTCCGGGACCGGCCTGCACCTGGCGATCGGCCTCCTGGCCGCCCTGCACCAGCGCAACCGTACCGGCAAGGGGCAGTACGTCGAAGTGGCGATGATGGACGGTGTGATGAACCTGTGCCGCGTCAAGTGGCGGGACCATCAGCGGCTGACGCGCGGGCCGCTTGCGGAATACTCGGTGCCGACCGAGGGGCTTAAAGCGACGCCGCGCGCGGGTAACGACTCCGGTGGCGGGCAACTCGGCAACGCCATCAAGTGCAAACCCGGTGGTCCCGACGATTACATCTACGTCGTGGTGCAGGAGGCAGTGTGGGAGGCGCTGGCCAATCGCATCGGGCCTGAGCTTGGCATGCCCGGGCTGGCGCAGGATCCCAGGTTCGCGACCATCGGTGAGCGGCGCAAGAATCAGAACGAGATGTGGGCGCTGATCACCCGATTCGCCGCGAACTACACCAAGCGGGAGTTCATGGCGATCCTGAATCCTCTTGATGTGCCGTGCGGTCCGATCATGTCCACCGAGGATCTTGCCAACGACGAGCATGTGCGCGGCCGCGAAATGTATGTCGAGCTTGACCATCCCCAGCGCGGCAAGTGGTGGAACGTCGGCATGCCGATCAAGCTGTCCGACTCGCCGACGAAGATCGAGCGTTCGCCGTTGCTGGGCGAGCACACCGAGGAAATTCTCAAGGAGGTGCTCGGTTACAGTGGCGAGCGGATCGAAAAACTGCGGAGCGCCGGCGCGTTTTCGGCGACGCCGAAGAAAACAGCGTGAAAGGTGCAATGTAAAACGTGAAACGTTCCCTCTTTCCCGTAACCGGGGGAGGGAGTTCGGGTGAGGGGGATCACTTTTCACCATTCACGTTTCACTCAACGGAGTGCAGTCATGAAAATCGCCATCATTGGCCAGCAGGATTTTGGCAAAGCAGTGCTTGAAGCTTTTGTCGCGCGCGGCGACGAGGTTGCCGGCGTGTTTGTGGCGCCGGACAAGGAAGGCGCGAAACCCGACCCGCTGAAAGTTGCGGCTCAGGAGAGGGGGCTCAAAGTGTTCCAGTTTCCGTCGTATCGCAAGCAGGAAGCGCAGGATGCGCTCAAGGCGCTGAATGTCGACCTCGGTGTCATGGCCTATGTACTGCTGTTCGCGCCGCAGGAATTCGTCAACCTCCCCAGGCACGGCACGATCCAGTACCACCCGTCGCTGCTGCCGAAGCATCGCGGGCCGAGTTCGATCAACTGGCCGATCATTCAGGGCTCAACCAGAACTGGACTGACCATTTTCCGTCCCACCGACGGTCTCGACGAAGGGCCGGTGATTCTGCAGAAGGAATGCGAAATCGGCCCCGATGAAACCATCGGCGATGTCTATTTCAACAAACTGTTTCCGATGGGCATCAAGGCCATGCTGGAGGCCGCCGATCTGGTGGTGGCGGGCAAGCACAAGGAAGTCGTGCAGGACGAATCGCAGGCGACTTACGAGGGCTGGTGCCGTGCGGCGGAAGCCAAGATCGACTGGGCGAAGCCGATCGACCATGTCTACAACCTGATCCGCGGCTGCAATCCCGCCCCTGGCGCGTGGACGACGCTCGCCGGCAAGAAAGTCCAGATCTTTGATGCACGCAAGACCGTGTTCCGGCGCTTCGCCGATGTGGTCGGCAAGATAGGCGAGGTGTCGGACGTGACTGCGGACAGCTTCAAGGTTACCGCGCAAGGCGGATTGATCGAAGTGCTGCGCGCACGCGGCGAGGACGGCAAGAAGTTGTCCGGCGGCGAGTTTGCCCGCAACCATGGCTTGTCCAACGGAGCCCTTCTTGGCAGTTGATTTTTCGTAATATTCGGTTAAGTATCTTCTCCGGGCCGCGGTTAATCCGTGGCCCGGTTGTTTTTTGGGCGCCGGTCTCGACTGCAGACCGCTTACTTTTCCGGCAAGTATCGTAGAATGAATGAGTGAATTGCGTTAACCCATTACAAAAATAAAAAAACCGAAGGACGGAGATGAGAAAACTGGACTTCTGGAAGTCCGACTGGTTTCTCGGGGTTATGGTCGCGCTCATTCTGGCCGTGGCCGCCGGCGGCGATTTGATCCAGAGCCTCGAGCGCAAGGCATATGACCTGGCAGCCAAGGCGGTCTCGCGCACCCCGTCGGACAGGATCGCGGTCATTGCCATTGATGACCGGAGCATTGCGAATATCGGGCGCTGGCCGTGGTCGCGCGATATTCATGCCAGAATGACCGATACTCTGGCCACTGCCCGTGCCAAGGTCATCGCCCACAGCACGTTTTTTTTCGAGCCGCAGGCCGATCCCGGGCTGGTCTATATCAACAAGCTCCTGGATCTCTATACGAAAGGCGCACCCCGGCCGGCACCGGCTGTGCCCCCGGCTGCCGCACCGGAGCCGGAGCAGTTCGGCGCGCTGCTGCGAGAAGCGGAGCAGGCGCTCAACACCGACCGCAAACTGGTCGACGCCTTCAGGCGTGCCGGCAACATCCTGCTGCCCATGGTGTTCCAGACGCTCGCCGAGCCGCAGGGCAATCCCGACAAACCCCTGCCCGATTACGTGGCGGCCAACGGCCTGGCTTTCAGTGCGCGCGACGCCGATTTTCTGCCGCTAGCGGGCATCGATCCGCTTTATCCCATCGCCGAATTGGGAGGCAGCGCAGCCGGTATCGGCCATCTCAATGCCGCCAACGACGTTGACGGTGCGGTTCGTACCGAGCCACTGGTGGTGCGCTATTACGACAGGCTTTTTCCCGCGCTGTCGGTGATGGTAGCGGCAAAAAGTCTCAACCTCAAGATCACCGACATCAAACCCGTGCCGGGTGAGGGCATGCGGATCGGCAAACTCCGGATCAGGACCGATCCCGAACTGCACATGTATACCTTTTTCTATGGCGACCGTGACGGCAAGCCGGCGTTTGCCGTCGATTCGTTTTTCGATGTCTACAGCGGCAAGATCCCGCCGGCAAAATTCCAGGACAAAATCGTGCTGATCGGACCCACCGCCGCCGGACTCGGCACGGCGCAGGCGACGCCGATTTCGCCTGCGACCCCGCCGGTGCTGGTCATGGCGCATACGGTATCCAGCATACTGGGCGAGCATTTTTTTGTTGTCCCGAGCTGGGGGCCGTGGGTCGAGAAAGGGGTATTTCTGCTGACCGCGGTCTATCTGATCGTGCTGTTGCCCCGGCTGAAGGCCGCCACTGCCGGCATACTGAGCCTGGCGGTCGGGCTTGCCTTGATCGCTGCGCATTTCGTGCTGATGGCGACCCAGCTCCTGTGGCTCCAGCTGATGACCGCAGTGGTGCTGCTGGCAGTGGGCTATGCCGCGCTGATCAGCAAGCGGTTCCTTGTTGCGGAGCGCGGCAAGGAGAAATCCGACCTCGAATCCGCGGAATCAAACCGCATGCTGGGGCTGGCATTTCAGGGCCAGAGCCAGCTTGACATGGCGTTCGATAAGTTCCGCAAGCTGCCGAGGGACGACGGCGTGATGGATTTGCTCTATAACCTTGCGCTCGACTTCGAGCGCAAGCGCCAGTTCAACAAGGCCGAATCGGTGTTCCGCTACATGGCGGAACATAACCCGAAGTTCCGGGACCTCGAGCAGCGCCTCGGACGTGTGGCGGCGATGGCGGAAACGGCAATGCTCGGCAGCGCGCAGAGTCGTCCCGGCGGCACCATGATCCTGGGCAGCGGCACCGAGAAGCCCATGCTGGGGCGCTACCAGGTGGAGAAGGAGCTGGGAAAAGGGGCGATGGGGGTCGTCTATCTCGGCAGGGACCCGAAAATCGGGCGCGTGGTGGCGATCAAGACCATGGCGCTGTCGCAGGAGTTCGAGGCCGACGAGCTCAAGGACGTGAAAGAACGCTTCTTTCACGAGGCCGAAACCGCGGGTCGGCTCAACCATCCCAACATCGTCACTATTTTCGACGCCGGCGAAGAACATGATCTCGCCTATATTGCGATGGAGTTTCTGAAGGGGCGCGATCTCGTACCCTATATCAAACCCGAAAGCCTGCTGCCGCTGCCCAGAGTGCTGTCGATCATTGCGCGCGTGGCGGAAGCGCTGGGCTACGCCCACCGCAATAATGTGGTGCATCGTGACATCAAACCTGCCAACATCATGTACGAGCCGGACAGCGATACCGTAAAAGTGACCGATTTCGGCATTGCGCGCATTACTGACTCAGCCAAGACCAAGACCGGCATGGTGCTGGGTACGCCCTTCTATATGTCGCCGGAGCAGCTCTGCGGCCAGAAGGTCGAGGGCCGTTCCGATCTGTTCTCGCTCGGCGTGACGCTCTACCAGCTTGCATGCGGGCAGCTCCCTTTCAAAGGCGACTCGATGGCCCAGCTCATGTTCAAGATTGCCAACGAGCCCCATCCCGACATCCGTATTCATAATCCCCGCTTGCCCGCTTGCGTTGTGGCCATAACCAACAGGGCCCTTGCCAAAGATCCCGAGCGGCGTTACCAGAACGGCGAACAGATGGCGAAAGCGATACAACTATGCCTCGCCAGCCTGCCCTCCGCGCCACCGGCAACAGCCGTGGGCGCCAGCTAGGCTAGGGCTGCATGATGACCGACCTGAGACAGGCGCTTGAAGTCGCGACTGCTACCCACGCCGGGATGGTGCGCTCGCACAACGAGGACAGCATAGCTGCCGACGCCGAGATCGGGCTGGCGGTGCTGGCCGACGGCATGGGCGGCTATAACGCCGGCGAAGTGGCAAGCGGCATCGCGGTGGCGATGATTTCGACCGAAATGAGAAAAGTGCTGGTTGCCGATAAGGCGGAAGACCTGAACAGTGGCGCCGAGGGTCTGATCAGCGAGCATGCAAAGAAAGTCAACGTCGCGATTTATC
>JAIESJ010000002.1 GCA_019746155.1 Burkholderiales bacterium | reverse complement strand
GATGCGGCGGCCGGCTGTAGGCATCGGGCGCCTCCGCCGGCTTCTGCCCCTTTACCTGTGCGGCGTGCATGATCCGGCGGCTACCCGGATTGAATGCTCCCCTGCGGTGCAGAGTGCAGCGGTTGTCCCACATCACCACGTCGCCGAGCCGCCATTCGTGCGCGATCTGGAAACGCGGCTGGGTGGTGCGCGCCCACAGTTCATCGAGCAGCGCCTCGGATTCTTCTAGGCTCAGCCCGTTCACGTAGTGCTTGGGCCGGCGGCCGAGAAACAGCGCATTGCATCCCGTCTCGGGGTGGGTATAAACGATGGGGTGGCTCGGACCCGGCGAGAGTTTCACGTCGGCCACCGCCTGCGCGCCGCGGCGCAGGTTCTGGTTGGTGTCGTACGCCGTGTCATGCTTGATGGTCATGCCGTGCACGCGCCGCTTGAGGCTTGCGGGCAACGCATCGTAAGCGGCATAGGTGTTGCAGAATTCGGTGTTGGCGCCCTGCCCTTCCGGCGGCAGCTCGATCGCGTGCAGGACGCGCATGCCGGCGGTGATTTCGCGGAACGAGTAGTCGCTGTGCCAGATCACCTCGCCGTCGCCGAGTTCGCCTATCGGCGCGCCGTTTACCTTGACGTTCGACACCACGGTAATGCCAGGCAGGCCGTCGGCATGGCGGTGTGCCACGTGTTCGGCCGTCACCGGCGGCATTTCGATGGGGCCGAAGCGGCTCGCGACCGCCATCAGGTCCAGGTCGCTCAATTCCTGGCCGCGCACCAGCACGAGCAGGTGATCGAGATAGGCCTGGTAGAGTACCTTGAAAGCCTCGTCATCGAGTCGCCGCAGGTCCAGCCCCCGGATTTCGGCTCCCATCGCGCCCTCGAGGGGAACGATCTCCATTTTTCCTACCCGGCCCTGGATCACGGACCGGTTCGCGAGCACTGCCGACATATATTGCCTCCTCCGTTCACCGTGGCGATCCACCCTGGCCCGGCCTGCGCGGGTGCACGCAATAATGGCGGGCCCGCAACCGGCAGACACCACTCTTTTTTTATTTATAACGCCGTGGATTACGATAGGGCAAATACTTTATTATTATGAAACCTATAGACAACACCTATACTCAGGACACCGTTTCCCGATGGAACTTCGCCACCTGCGTTACTTTCTGGCAGTCGCCGACAGTCTGAGCTTCACGCGCGCCGCCGCGGGGCTGCATCTGACGCAACCGACACTGTCACAGCAAATCAAGCAACTCGAGAGCCACCTCGGCACGGTGCTGTTCGACCGCGTCGGACGCAAAGTTCAGCTCACAGCACCGGGGGCTATTTTCAGGCAACACGCCGAGCGGGCGCTGAAGGAGATCCATTCCGCCACCGAAGCGCTCGCGGAACTCGAGGGACTGATGCGCGGCACGCTGACGATCGGCGTCTTCCAGTCATTCAACAGTTCGCTGCTGCCGCCCATCCTCGCCGAATTTTCCGCAACCTATCCCGGCGTCGGCGTGATAGTTCGCCAGTTGCCTACGGGAGAAATGGAAGATCGTCTGGTCAAAGGTGAACTCGATCTGGGCATTGCCTACGAGCCGCCCAACTCGGACCAGATCATCGCCGAAAAACTGTTCGATGAACCGCTGATGCTCGTGGTCGGAAGCCGGCATCCGTACGCCAAGCGCCGTGAAATTCACATCAGGGAACTGCGTGACCAGCCCCTGATTCTGCTGACCCCCGAGTTTCCATCGCGCAAGTTGCTCGCGGAATGCTTTGCCTCGGTCGGCTACCGGCCACGCATCAAGATTGAAATCAATTCCACCGATGCGATCCTGGCAACCGTCAAATGCAGCCGGCTCGCAACGATTCAAACCGAGCGCATGGCCAAGGCATTTCCCGGGCTTCATTGTATACGGCTCAAACCCGAATTGACGCGGACCGTTGCCATTTTCTGGCGCCGCGAAGGATATCGTCCCGCTGCCGCGCGCGCAGCGGCGGAAATAATCAAACAAGCTTACAGCCGCGGCCAAACACATTAGCCTGCATATTTTACGAGTAGTCCGGAAGGGAGGAGATGGCTGGCCGATTGCGTCGTGCTTGGCGAATCAGTGCTGGAGCGGGGTTTTGAATCGGTTGTGTGAATTGGAGGTGCAATGCCCCTTACCCCCGTTGTTTGTCATGATGCCGGGGACAGCCGCAAAAAACGAACCGGCACAGGTCCCGGCGGATGCCAAAGCGCGCAGCGGAGACACCGTCGAGGTGGCGCAAGCGGACAAGGACGAGATCCTGCTCCGCGTTCCGACGCGCTCCGCATTGTATAATCGGAGTTTTCACGGGATTGCCATGGAAGCAGAACAAATCAATGCCATCGCCAGACTGCTGCAGGACGTTGAAGGCCGCGCTGCAGAACTGCGGAGGTATCTTTGACTTCGATACCAAACGAAGGCGTCTGATCGAGGTCGTCAGGCTGACCGAAGACCCGGCCGTATGGAGCGACAACAAACGCGCCCAGGACCTGGGCCGGGAGCGTAAATCCCTGGAAGCGGTGGTACACACGCTGATCGAGCTTGACACCGGACTGCGCGATGCAAAGGAGCTGTTCGACATCGCCAAAGCCGAGCAGGACGACGCGACGCTGGCGAGCATCGCCAACGACGCCAAAGCCCTCGAGAAAACCGTGGCGGACATGGAATTCCGCCGCATGTTCTCCAATCCGATGGACCCCAACAACTGCTTCGTCGACATCCAGGCCGGCTCGGGCGGCACGGAGGCCCAGGATTGGGCGGCCATCCTCGAGCGCATGTATCTGCGCTACTGCGAACGCAAGGGGTTCAAGACCGAATTGCTCGAAGAATCGCCGGGCGAAGTCGCGGGAATAAAAAGCGCCGTGCTCAAGGTCAACGGCGACTATGCCTACGGCCATTTGCGTACCGAAACCGGGGTGCACCGTCTGGTGCGCAAATCGCCGTTCGATGCCAATAACCGGCGCCATACATCGTTCGCCAGCGTGTCCGTCTATCCGGAAGTCGACGAGACCATCGAAGTCGAGATCAATCCCGCCGATCTCAGGATCGACACTTACCGCGCTTCGGGCGCGGGCGGGCAGCACATCAACAAGACCGACTCGGCGGTCCGGCTCACCCATTTGCCGACCGGCATCGTCGTGCAGTGCCAGAACGACCGCTCCCAGCACCGCAACCGCGCGGAAGCGATGGCCATGCTGAAGTCCCGGCTCTACGAACTCGAGCTGAGAAAGCGCAATGAAGAAAAACAGGCGCTGGAAGACGCCAAAACCGACATCGGCTGGGGCCATCAGATCCGCTCCTACGTGCTCGATCAGTCGCGCATCAAGGATCTGCGCACCAACGTCGAGGTCGGCAACACGCAGGCCGTGCTCGACGGCAATCTCGACGATTTCATCAATGCCAGCTTGAAACAGGGTCTCTAAAAGGAAAAATGATGGAAGACCATCAAACGCCCGTCCCCCAGGATACCAACAAGATCATCGAAGAACGCCGCGCCAAGCTGAAGGCGCTGCGCGAGGCGGGCACCGCCTATCCCAACGATTTTTACCGCCAGAATCTCGCCGCGGAACTGGTCGAGCAATTCGAGAACACCGACCGCAATACCCTGGATCTCAATCCGGTCGTTGTAAAGGTCGCCGGGCGCATCATGTTGAAGCGCGTCATGGGCAAGGCGAGTTTCGCCACGATCCAGGACATGAGCGGACAGATCCAGCTCTATGTGACCGACAGTTTCCCGGGCAAGGAGGAGCACGAGGCCTTCAAGCACTACGACATTGGCGATATCGTCGGCGTCGACGGCGTGCTGTTCAAGACGCAAAAAGGCGAGCTCACGGTACGGGCCAAGAAACTGCGCCTGCTCACCAAATCGCTGCGGCCGCTGCCGGAGAAGTTCCACGGGCTCACCGACCAGGAGCTCAGATACCGCCAGCGCTACCTCGATCTCATCGTCAACGAGGACAGCCGGCTTACCTTCGTGCAGCGCTCACGCATTATCCAGGCGATCCGCAATTTCCTGATCGCGCGGCGTTATCTCGAAGTCGAGACGCCGATGATGCAGCCGATTCCGGGAGGCGCTGCTGCACGTCCGTTTATAACCCACCACAACGCGCTCGACATGCGGCTCTATCTGCGTATCGCGCCCGAGCTGTACTTGAAGCGGCTGGTGGTCGGCGGCTTTGAAAAAGTCTTTGAAATCAATCGCAATTTCCGAAACGAAGGCATTTCGACGCGGCATAACCCCGAATTCACGATGCTCGAGTTCTACATCGCCTACGTAAATTACGAATATCTGATGGATTTCATACAGTTGATGCTGCTCGAGGTGGCGAAGACCGTGCTCGGCACCGCGAAAATCTCCTATCAGGGACGCGAAATCGACCTCTCGAAACCGTATGAACGCCTGACGATCACGGACGCCATCAAGAAATACCATCCTGAAATCACCGATGCGATACTGAACGATCGCGCGGCGCTGATTGCAAAACTGAAACAGATGAATATCGCCTACAAGCCCGAAGACGGCCTCGGCGGCCTGCAGCTGACGCTGTTCGAAAACACCTGCGAGGCGCAGCTGTTCGAGCCGACCTACATCATCGATTATCCGGCCGAGGTGTCGCCGCTGGCACGCCGCAGCGACAGCAACCCCGGCATCACCGAACGCTTCGAGCTTTATATCGCCGGCCGCGAGATCGCCAACGGCTTCTCGGAACTCAACGATCCGGACGATCAGGCCGCGCGCTTCCTCGACCAGGTCAGGCAAAAAGACGCCGGCGACGCCGAAGCGATGCATTACGACGCCGACTACATTCGCGCCATCGAGTACGGCCTGCCGCCGACCGCCGGCGCCGGCATCGGCATCGACCGCCTGGTGATGCTGCTCACCGACAGCCCCAGCATACGGGATGTCATCCTGTTCCCCCAGATGCGCCCCGAAGAACGGTAAGCCGTGAGCGGCGAACAGTAAAAGCAAACTGCGAACCGTCTCTGGGACATCCATTCTGCTTACTGCTTACTGCTTACTGCTAACCGCTGACCATTTACTGCTTACCGGTTTTATGAACCAGCCTTTGTGGCAACCTTCTCCCGAGCGCATCGCGGCTGCAAACCTGACCGCGTTCATGCGTCATGTGCGCGAGCACTGCGGCGTGGGAATAAGGGACTACCCTGAGCTCTACGCCTGGTCGGTGACCGACTCCGAACGGTTCTGGCATGCGCTGTGGTCGTTCTGCGGCGTCATCGCCGCGACCCAGGGCGACGTCGTGCTTGCAGACCGCGACAAAATGCCCGGAGCGCGCTGGTTTCCGGAGGCGCGGCTCAATTTCGCCGAAAACCTGCTGCGGCGCCGCGACAACGCGACCGCCATCGTGTTCTGGGGCGAAGACCGGGTCAAAAGCCGGATCACCTACAGAGAACTCCATGCCGTAGTCTCGCGCCTGGCGCAGGCGCTGCGCGCTGCCGGCGTGAAAGCCGGAGACCGCGTCGCCGGCTATATGCCCAACCTTCCCGGCACCGTGATCGCCATGCTCGCCGCGACCGGCATCGGCGCCATCTGGTCGTCGTGCTCGCCGGATTTCGGCGTGCAGGGCGTGCTCGACCGCTTCGGCCAGATCGAGCCGAAGGTGCTGTTTGCCGCCGACGGCTATTTCTACAACGGCAAGACGATCGACGTAATCGATCGTCTTAAGGATATAGCGGAAAATCTTCCTTCCCTACAGAAAATCATCATCGTGCCTTACACCCGCCGCGATCCGGATATTGGCGGAATCCCCAATTCCGCCAACATTCATGATTTCATGGCGCCCTACCGTCCGCGCGAGATCGCCTTCGAGCGTCTGCCGTTCAACCATCCGCTCTACATCATGTACTCGTCGGGCACCACCGGCGTGCCGAAGTGCATCGTGCACGGTGCGGGCGGCACGCTCCTGCAGCACCTCAAGGAACACGTGCTGCACACCGATATCAAGCCCGGCGACCGCCTGTTCTATTTCACCACCTGCGGCTGGATGATGTGGAACTGGCTTATCTCCGGCCTGGCGGCGCGCGCCGCGCTGCTTTTGTACGACGGCTCGCCGTTCGTAGCAGGCGGCAAAATCCTGTTCGATTATGCGGATGCCGAAAACATGACGGTATTCGGCACTTCCGCAAAATACATTGACGCCGTGGCCAAGCTCGGGCTGGCTCCGCGCAAGACCCACAGACTGCATACGCTCAAAAACATGCTCTCCACCGGCTCGCCGCTGGTCCCGGAAAGCTTCGACTATGTCTACCACAGCGTCAAAAACGACATCCAGCTTGCCTCGATCTCGGGCGGCACCGACATCATTTCCTGCTTTGCCCTGGGCAATCCCGTGCTGCCGGTATGGCGTGGCGAACTGCAATGCCGCGGCCTGGGCATGAAAGTCGAAGTGTTCGATGACTCGGGACAACCGGTGCGCGGCGAAAAGGGGGAGCTGGTTTGCACTGCGCCCTTCCCTTCGATGCCGATCGGGTTCTGGAACGATCCCGACGGCGCCAAATACCGCGCCGCCTACTTTGAGCGGTTCCCCGGCGTGTGGTGCCATGGCGACTATGTCGAACTGACCGCCCATGACGGCCTCATTATCTACGGCCGGTCGGACGCCGTGCTCAATCCCGGAGGCGTGCGCATCGGCACCGCGGAAATTTACCGCCAGGTCGAGCGCCTCGACGAAGTGGTCGAGAGCATCGTCATCGGCCAGGATTGGGACCATGACGTGCGGGTCGTGCTGTTCGTGCGGCTGCGCGAAGGATTGAAGCTCGACCCGGGACTGAGCGACAGGATCAGAAAGCAGATTCGCGACAACACCACGCCACGCCACGTGCCTGCAAAAATCGTGCAGATCGCCGACATCCCGCGCACCAAAAGCGGCAAGATCGTCGAACTCGCCGTGCGCAATGTCGTGCACGGCCGCCCCGTCAAGAACATCGAGGCGCTCGCCAATCCGGAGGCCCTCGAACTCTACAAAAACATCCCCGAGCTCGCAACCTGACCCGCAAGGCGTTAAACATGCGTTTGTCACGCGGTTGCGTCTGAAGTGTCGTTGTTTGACGACATTTGCAATGAATGCCAAATAATTCCTCGTCTCACAGCCGCTGATTTGTAAGAATTCTTTACATTGCTGCTATCGTGTCAACGGCGGCTTTACCATCGTCGTTAGGGTAGCAATACTTCATACTTCGCTAAGGAGGCGCTTATGTCTGAAGCACAAGGCCGCACCAGCCCCGTCGTGGTGATCGCCGCCGCCGCCGTCATCCTGTTCAGCGCGGTCGGCATCGGTGTCATGACTGGCATCATCCCGAACTCCTTTTCCAAAACCGGTGAATCGCAGGTTCTGAACAAGGAAGAAGCGAAAAAAACAGAGGCGCCTTCCTCTTTGCCGGCACCGGAAAAGAAGGCCACTGCGCCTGCCGCGCACAAGAAAGCGCCGGTGAGCGAAGCAACCAGACGCTCCACCGTCGATGAGCCGACACGCGTCGCTTCCGCGCCGCGTAGCTGCGCCAACTGCGGCCGGGTCGAGGCGATAAATGCGATCCAGCAGGCAGGCGAAGGCAGTGGCCTCGGCGCCGTCGCTGGCGGCGTCATCGGAGGCATTCTCGGCAACCAGGTCGGCGCCGGATCAGGACGCACCGCCGCAACCGTAGTGGGTGCCGGTGCTGGCGCCTACGCCGGTCACGAGATCGAAAAACAGGTCAAGAAAACTCTGCGCTACGACGTTGTCGTCCGGCTCGACGACGGCACCTCGCGGACCTTCTCCTACCAGACCGAGCCCGCGTTCCGCGCCGGCGACAGGATCAAGATCATCGACGGCGCCATTGTCGCCAACTAGAAACCCGCTTACCCCCCGGGCCGCGCATGACGCGGCCCGTTCTTTTCATAGCGCTTGACTCATACCCCAATAGGGTATACCATGCCGCCGCCATGGACCAGGCCACTACTGCCCCTTTCCCGGAAACCGACGCGGTTGACCTGTCCATCGCCGGCATGACTTGCGCAGCATGCGCCACCCGTATCGAGAAAGTACTCAACAAAATGCCGGGCGTGACGGCCAGCGTCAATTTCGCCGCTGAAAAAGCACGTATCCGCTATTGCCCAGGCACTGACCTTTCTTCCATCATCGCTGCGGTACGCAGGGCAGGTTACGACGCCCGCGAAATTGCCGGCTCCAGCCGCGAAGAGGAAAAAACTCGACAGGCTGCGGCTTACCGCAGGGACCTGACCCTGTTCTGGATTTCCGTCGGGCTTACCCTGCCCTTCATCGCCCAGATGGTCCTCGTGTTTCTGGGGCGGGGACATGAAGAGATTCTGCCGCTCTGGCTGCAGCTGGCGCTGGCGACACCCATCCAGTTTTGGATCGGCAAGCGCTTCTATGTCGGCGCTTGGCACGCGCTGCGCGGCGGCGGCGCCAATATGGACGTGCTGATCGCGCTCGGCACCAGCATGGCCTATTTCTACAGCGCGGCCGTGGTCGTCCTCGGCCTGCACCACCACGTTTATTTCGAAGCCAGCGCCGCCATTATCACATTGATTTTAATGGGGAAAATACTGGAGGCGCAGGCCAAGGCCAAAACTTCGGCGGCGATCGAGGAACTGATCAAGCTGCAGCCCAAGACCGCGCGCATCGAACGCGGCGGCGACATCGTCGAAGTCGAGATCGCGCAAGTCAGGGTGGGCGATATCTTCATCGTGCGGCCCGGCGAAAGCGTGCCGGTGGACGGCACCGTCATCGACGGCGAATCCAGTATCAATGAAGCCATGCTGACCGGCGAAAGCCTGCCGGTAACGAAACAATCCGGCGCAAAGGTATTTGCCGCGACACTCAACCAGCAGGGCCTGCTCAAATGCCGCGCCACCGGCGTCGGCAAAGACACCGCGCTGGCCGCCATCATCCGGCTGGTCGAGGAAGCCCAGGAGTCGAAAGCGCCGATCCAGCGCCTGGCCGACGTGATCTCGGGCATTTTCGTGCCGATGGTGGTGGTCATTGCCGCTTTCACGCTCGCCGGATGGTGGTGGTTTTCGAACGATTTCACCAGCGCGCTGATCAACGCCGTCGCGGTGCTGGTCATCGCCTGCCCGTGCGCGCTGGGGCTGGCCACGCCGACCGCCGTCATGGTCGGCAGCGGCGCCGGCGCGCGGGCCGGGGTGCTCATCAAGAACGCCACCGCGCTGGAACATGCGGGCAAAATCGATACCCTGGTGGTCGACAAGACCGGCACGCTGACCGTCGGCAGACCTGAGGCCACCGATCTCGTAGCGCTCGGCGCCGCCTCCCAGGATTTCGTCATCCGGATTGCGGCAACCCTCGAGTCCGGTTCGGAGCATCCGCTCGCCAGAGCCATACTCGACCGCGCCGCGGCCATGAACATCGTGCCGGGCCGGATGAGCGCTTTCCAGGCGGTTCCCGGCAAAGGCGTGCAGGCCTGGATCGACGGCCTGCCGGCAGCCCTGGGATCGCCGCGCTTCATCACCGGCCTCGGCATTGCAGTCGACGTCGGAAAAACAGCCGCGCTGCAGAGCCAGGGCAAGACCGTGATAGTCGTCGCACACGACGCGAAAGCCATTGGCCTCATCGCCATTGCCGACCCCTTGCGCCCGACCTCGCGCGCCGCCATGGAGCGGCTGTCCCGGCTTGGCATCGATGTCATCATGCTGACCGGCGACAACCAGGTCACGGCGCAAAGCATCGCCGCCCAGGCCGGCATCAGCCATTTCGAGGCCGAGGTCTTGCCCCAGCACAAGGCCGAGCGCGTGCACCAGCTGAAGCAGCAGGGTCGCGTGGTCGGCATGGTCGGCGACGGCGTCAACGATGCGCCGGCGCTGGCCGCGGCTGACGTAAGCTTTGCCATCGGCGCGGGCTCGGATGTCGCCATACACGCCGCCGACATCACCCTGATGCGCAATGACCTGATGAGCGTGGTCGACGCGATCAGTCTGTCGCGCAGCACGCTCGGCAAGATCAAGCAGAACCTGTTCTTCGCGTTCATCTACAACGTGCTCGGCATCCCGCTGGCGGCGATCGGCATGCTGAACCCGGTGATCGCAGGCGCCGCGATGGCGCTCTCCTCGGTGTCGGTCGTCAGCAATTCGCTGCTGCTCAAGCGCTGGAAGCCGGTAAAAGCGTAAATGGAAAATAGCGAATCGAAATTGCCGATGCCATTCCCGATGCGCGGGTTTTACCATTTATTGTTCACCATTCACCGTTTACACATTTGATGGAGACAACCATGGAAACCGTAACGTTGAAAGTAACCGGAATGACCTGCATGGGTTGCGTAGGCAGCGTGCAGCGGGTATTGCAGGGCATGGACGGCGTCAAAGCCGTCGATGTCTCGCTCGACAAGGCGCAGGCGACAATACAATACGATGCCGCCGTAGCCAGCCCGGCACAGTTCAAGGCCGCAATCGAGGATGCCGGGTATGAAGTCGCCTGACAGGGCGCCGCGCAAACCGCGCGGCGCCGACAAGGAATGCCATCCCAAACAGGTCGTACAACCGCACAAGACGGCGCTGCTGACGCGGCTTAACCGTATTGCCGGCCAGGTCCGCGGCATATCGAGCATGATCGAGCAGGATCGCTATTGTGTCGATATCCTGACCCAGATTTCGGCCATCCAGTCGGCGCTTGACGCGGTTTCAATGCAGTTGCTCAAGGACCACACGCGGGGTTGCGTGCAGTCCGCGATCAAATCCGGCGACGGGGAACATGCCATCGATGAACTGATGCAGGTGGTACGGAAATTCACGCGCTGAGAAAGCGCTTCATGCGTTTGGCGTCCCGACTCGTCTGTCAGCCCGGGAGCGGGGCGCTTGCAGCAGAACAAGCGAACGTCAGTTCCAGAGCTGCCACCAGGGTGCGTCTCTTTGCGGTCCGCCCTTCAGATAAACGCTGTTGGGAAAATTCCTGAGCATCACCCGCTCGGCATCGTTGCGCAAATCCTTCATGCCCAGCGCATCGTAGGCCTTGACCATGATCAGCAGCCCTTCCTCGTTCGCCGGGGCCTGCGGATAGGTTTTCAGGGCGAACTGCGCCCGGTTGGCCGCCGCGACATAGGCGCCCCGCTTCAGGTAATAGCGCGCCACGTGCACCTCGTGCGAAGCGAGCGCATTGACCAGGTAATTCATGCGCTGAATCGAATCGGGCGTGTATTTGCTGTTCGGAAAACGCGTCACCAGTTCCTTGAACGCGTCAAAAGCCTCGCGCGCCGCCTTCGGATCGCGCTCGGTCATGTCCTGGTTGCTGATGAAACCGAAGAGACCGAGGTCGTCGTTGAAGTTGGCGAGCCCTTTCAGGTAATACACATAATCGACACTGGGATGGTTGGGGTGCAGCTTGATGAAACGGTCGGCGGCGGCAATGGCAGACGCCGGCTCGCCGCTCTTGTAATAGGCGTACGCAATCTCAATCTGCGCCTGCTGGGCGAAGCGGCCATAGGGATAACGCGCCTCGAGTTTTTCGTAATATTTGATCGCTTTTTCATAGCCGCCGCTGCCGAGCTCGGCCTTGGCTTCGGCATAAAGCTTGGCTGCCGACCAGCTTTTGGTTTCGTCAACCACTTCGGGCAGCAGACCGCAGGCGCCGAGCAACAGGCTGAGACTGAAAGTTAAAATTACCGCTAAACTATGTCGCATAATGAGCACCGCAAAGCAATCGGCTGATTATACTGCAAAGGCCGTTACGCCGGCCCCCGTTGAACTGACTGTTCCCGGTGATTGTGCCGGTCTGCGGTTGGACCAGGCGCTCGCCCGTTTATTGCCGGATTTTTCGCGTAGCCGCCTGAGCCTGTGGGTACGCCGCAACCAGGTCACGGTGGACGGACGGACAGCCCTGCCCCGCCAGAAGGTCTGGGGCGATGAGAAAATCAGCGTGCAGCCCGAGCCCGACCCGCAGGCGCTCGCCTTCCAGCCGCAGGATATTCCGCTCGATGTCGTGTTCGAGGACGATACCCTGCTGATCATCAACAAGCCGGCCGGGCTGGTGGTCCATCCGGGCAGCGGCAACTGGCAGGGCACCCTGCTCAACGCGCTGCTGCGGCATGTTCCCTCGCTCAAACACTTGCCGCGCGCCGGCATCGTGCACCGCCTCGACAAGGAAACAAGCGGACTCCTGGTCGTCGCCAAGACCCTGACTGCCCAAACCGACCTGGTGCGTCAGTTGCAGGCGCGCAGCGTCACGCGCGAGTATCTTGCCGTCGTGTACGGCTGCGTTGCGCGCGATGGCAAGGTTGACGCGCCGGTAGGCCGCCATCCGGTCCAGCGCACGCGCATGGCGGTCGTCGCCGGCGGCAAGCCCGCGGTGACCCATTATCATGTCGCCGAGCGTTTTGCGCATGCCACTCTGCTGCGCTGCCGGCTCGAGACAGGGCGCACGCATCAGATTCGCGTGCATCTTGATGCCATAGGCCACCCGCTCATCGGCGACACGGTTTACG
>JAIESJ010000266.1 GCA_019746155.1 Burkholderiales bacterium | reverse complement strand
TTCGCTGCTTGCATACGTCGCGGTGTTTGGCACCACCATCAGCCCTTACCTCTTTTTCTGGCAGGCTTCGCAGGAAGTCGAGGAAATGCGTGCGGATCCACGAGGTGCAGTGCTGGTTAAATCACCGCAGCTGGCACGCAGGCACTTACTCCGCATCAAGATTGATACCTATATCGGGATGGGTTTTTCGAACCTGATCGCCTTTTTCATTATCCTGAGCACGGTCGTCACGCTGCATGTTGCGGGAATAACCGGGATCGAAACCTCGGCTCCGGCGACGGAAGCGCTGCGGCCGCTGGCGGGAACCTGACGTTCTTCATGTTCAGCATGGGGATCATCGGCACGGGTATGCTCGCAGTCCACGTTTTGGCCGCAACCCGAAGGGACGGGGCACCAAGCAACAGCCTTGGCTGTTGCGTGCCCCATGGCCGGCAAACGCCCCGCCGGCGCGAAGCGCCCGCATGCGGGGCGCATTTCGTTGTCGCAACCCTTTGCAATACTCGCGGTATTGCTGCAGGTTCGCTCCTAGAACTGCATCCCACATTGCCCCGTCGCACACGTGGATATTATTGAGACAGGCTCTAGTCTTGCCCGGTGTAGGGCGGCACCTGCGCATAAACGGCCTACTTCTTAAGCCGCGCGCGAAATGCGATAATCCGCGCAGTCGCATGCCCACAATAATCAAAATGTTGCGCGTCGCTGCAATGCGCGCCGCACGCATACCGATCCGATGACCTCGCGCCGCACTCTTCTCGTCGCGCTGCTGTGTCTGACCTGGATACTGCCCGGCCTGATCGGCCACGATCCGTGGAAACCGGACGAGGCCTACAGCTTCGGCCTCGTATACGAGATTCTGCAGGGCGGCTCGTGGATCGTGCCTACGCTTGCCGGCGAGCCGTTCGTGGAAAAGCCGCCGATCTTCTATCTCACCGCGGCGGCGAGCGCGTGGCTGTTCTCCCCGCCGCTGGCGCTGCACGACGCGGCGCGGCTCGCGACCGGCTTCTACATGGCGCTCACTTTCCTGTTTACCGGACTTGCCGGCCGCGAACTCTACGGCAGAAATTATGGCGCGCTGTCAGTGCTGCTGCTTGTCGGCTGCCTCGGCCTGACAGTACGCAGCCACCAGCTCATCCCCGATGTCGCACTGCTCTCCGGTTTTGCGATTGCGTTCTACGGCCTGGCACTGTGCCTGCGACGCTCCGTGCCGGGCGGATTCTGGCTCGGCATCGGCGTTGGCGTGGGCTTCATGGCCAAAGGGTTGGTCGCCCCGGGGATGCTCGGCATTGTCGCGCTCGCGGCGCCGCTCCTGTTTCGTGCCTGGCGCACGCGCAATTATCTTTTCTGCCTGGCAGTTGCCGCCCTGGCAAGTCTGCCGTGGCTGCTGCTGTGGCCGGCCGCCCTGTTCCACACTTCGCCGCAACTCTTCGATGAATGGCTGTGGGTCAACAACGTCGGCCGTTTTTTCGGCCACAACCACCTGGGGCCACTCGCTGAATTCGCACAGTTTATAGAGATCATCCTATGGTACGCCTTCCCAGTGCTGCCGATCGCGCTGTGGACGCTGTGGGCCGCGCGCGCCACCGGCCTCGCCAAACCCGGCATCCAGCTGCCGCTGCTCGGCTTTGTCGTCATCCTCGGCGTATTAAGCGCTTCGGCCCATGCGCGCGAGCTCTACGCGCTGCCGCTGCTGATCCCGTTATCCCTGCTCGCAACCCCCGCGGTCGACACGCTGCGCCGCGGCGCCGCCAACGCCTGGTTCTGGTTCAGCGTAATGGGTTTCACTTTTTTCATCGTAGTCGCCTGGTTTTACTGGGCGGGGCTGGAACTCGGGTTTCCCGCACGGCTGCATCAGCACCTGCACACCATTCAGCCGGGTTATGCGCCGGGATTCAAGCCGCTGCCATTTACGCTGGGGCTGGCTTACACGCTGGCGTGGTTCGCCCTCATCTTCAGGCTGAAACGCAGCCCGCAGCGGCCGGTTATCGTCTGGGCGGCGGGTATCACCGTGATCTGGGGACTGATCGCTATCCTGTTCATCGGCTGGCTCGATACCGGCAAGAGCTATCGCTCGATGATAGCCAGCATGCAGCAGGCGATGCCGGCGCAGTACCGCTGCGTCTCCAGCCGCAATCTGGGCGAGCCGCAGCGCGCGATGCTGCATTACTTCGCGGGGATCATCACCTACCGCGACGACGTGCCGGAGCGACAGCGCGACTGCGACCTGCTGCTGGTGCACGGCGTACCGCAGGAAGAAAACGTGCCGCTGGGGCCGTGGCAGAAAATCTGGGAAGGCAGTCGCCCGGGCGACGACAAGGGCGAGCGCTTCCGGCTGTATCAGCGCGCTGAGGAAAAACCTAAAAAGCATTGAACCGCCAAGGCGCCAAGCCGCCAAGAGTGCCTAGCAAGACAAAAAATCTTCAGCCACAGAGCAACTGCGTTAAAAGTCAAGCATGGTGTGTGGCTTTCCAAGGTTGATTGGATCTGAGCATGGCGTTGAGGATGACCAGTATTTTGCGCAGATATCCGGCATATCTGGGTCGGACCAGCGCAAGCCATTGATCTTGGGCGATAAGCGTGTCAAATAGCGGTCATCCGGAACCTTAGAAGGGCGTTTTTGTAAGGGAAATGCCCGTTCTAAGGATTTCCTCAATGCCCCGCGCCAATCGCCATTGGTAGCTCCGCATCGGAGCGTGACCGAAACGGGTGGGGCGTACATTCTGCGGGAGTCCGGTTCTGCTTATCACGTCCAACTTTGAGCCCAAAAATGGCACTCTAAGGTTGGAAAACATCGTTTCCTGGGATAATAATGTCGAGACAACAACAGCTTAGCGTGGTCCGACCCTGAGGTGCCTAGCGTGGTCCGACCCTGAGGTGCCTGAGGATTATCGCACACCCGCAAGCCCCTTTTTGCGCGGCATATAATCGGGGGATGGTGGTCGGCTATGCGGGGAGGAACTGCGTGTCTTCGCCCCGCGGCTGGTCAGCTTCCGCTGCTCGTGCACACGCGAACGCGTCGCCGCGATGCCGCGCATGCTGTGCCGCACAAATCAGGCTCGACACTGCCGGCAGGGTGGCGTAAACTGGTTTTCCGGGTCGGCAGCAACTCGAAGCATCAAAAATATCTGTTTTAAATCAATTAGTTAAGGAGAAAAGCATGAGCGGCGATCGCGAAGTTGTGGTGTTGAGCGGCGTGCGGACGGCAATCGGTGATTATGGCGGCGCACTGAAGGAGGTGGCGCCCACGGAACTGGCGGCGCAAGTCGTCAGGGAAGCAGTCAGGCGCGCCCAAATCGACCCGCAGCAGGTCGGCCAGCTCGTGTTCGGCAACGTCATTCACACCGAAACCCGGGACATGTACTTCTCGCGCGTCGCCTGCATCAAGGGCGGGCTGCCGCAGGACACCACCGCGTTGACCGTGAATCGTCTGTGCGGCAGCGGGCTGCAGGCCATCGTCAGCGCGGCACAGGCCATCCAGCTGGGCGACACCGACGCGGCGCTCGGCGGCGGCGCGGAATCGATGAGCCGCGGCGGCTACCTGATGCCGACGCTGCGCTGGGGCCAGCGCATGAACGACGGCGGCGCGGTCGACATGATGGTCGGCGCATTGACCGACCCCTTCGACACCGTGCACATGGGCATCACTGCCGAGAATATCGCGGAGCAGTGGAAAATCACGCGCGCGCAGCAGGACGAATTCGCGGCGGAAAGCCACCGCCGCGCCATCAACGCCATCGAGAAGGGCTATTTCAAGGACCAGATCCTGCCGATCGAGCTGAAGACGCGTAAAGGCACGGTGGTGTTCGATCGCGACGAACATCCGCGCGCCGATGTCAGCGTCGAAGGCCTGGCCAAGCTGCGCGCGGTGTTCAAGAAAGACGGCTCGGTGACGGCGGGCAACGCCTCGGGCATCAACGACGGTGCCGCCGCCGTGGTGCTGATGGAAAAAAGCGCGGCCCGGAAGCAGGGCTTGAAGCCGATGGCGCGCCTCGTTTCCTACGGACTGGCGGGCGTCGATCCCAAAATCATGGGCATCGGCCCGGTGCCGGCATGTCAGAAAGCGCTCGCCAAGGCCGGCCTCAAGGTCGAGGACATGGACGTGATCGAATCGAACGAGGCGTTCGCGGTGCAAGCGCTCGCCGTCTCGTGCGACCTCAAGTTCGACCCCAGGAAAACCAATCCCAACGGCGGCGCGGTGGGCTTAGGCCACCCGATCGGCGCCACCGGCGCGATCCTCACGGTGAAAGCGCTCTACGAACTGCAGCGCAGCGGCGGCCGTTATGCGCTGGTGACGATGTGCATCGGCGGCGGCCAGGGCATCGCGGCGGTGTTTGAGCGGATGAATTAAACCGTTTATTTAACCGCCAAGGCTTCTTTTCAATACCCGTGCTTCTCAATACCCCCTTGATCAATGAGTCCAGCGTCAATTACTCTCAAAAAGCAACTCAGCCAATGAGCGCGGCGAGTGTACCGTTACCCCGGCGAACGCTTTGCCGTAGCCCGCACCAAAGTGCGTGCGGTCGTCAGTCACCAGCGCATCGCAGCGTAGACGCATTGCGGCGGCCAGCACTGTGCGGTCTTCTTCCGGCAGCCAATTTACCAACTTCAGCTCCGGGCCGGGCGCCTGCGCGGGGCTGGCGCGCAGGCGCTTGAGTAACGCTTCCAATGCGGTCAACGCATCCGGCTCCTTGGCGGCAAGATTCCGGCGTGCCTCGATCACGACGTAGTCGTCAACCCAGCATTCGTGTCCGCCATCGAGAAGCAGGCGCAGCAATTCGCGCACCGCGCCATCGGATTTTGCCGCAGAGAACAGGATGTTCGCGTCCAGAAACACCCGCATGGCGTGGGCGCGCTGCGCTCAGCGGGCGGATTTACGCTTCTTGGGCCGCGCGGCACGTTCGGTCGCCGGGGCCTTGCTGCCAAGGTAGGCAGCGAGTTCCTGCTCGGCTGCGTCGAACTCGCGCACGCGCTCGGGCGTGTACATCTCCACCGGTAGTGTGACGGCAGGTCGCAGCAGCAAGCCTTCCGGCGTGGTTTCGGCGATCAGGTGGTCTTCGGCCTTCAGTCCAAGCGCCCGACGCAGTTTGGCCGGCAGTGTGATCACGCCGCGGCTGGTGATGGTGACATTGGCTTTCATGCTCCGCAGTATAGCAGAATTTCTGCAAAATACCGTACCCCGCGATCCAAACCTCGCGTAAACTCCCGTTTCGACCTGACTCCGGAGGACAACATGCTGCACATCTACGGCTCCGCCAATTCCCGCGCCCTGCGCGTACTGTGGATGGCGGGCGAACTCGGGCTTCCCTACGAGCACAAAGACTGGCTGCCGCGCGCGCCGGAAACGCGGACGCCGGAATTCCTCGCGCTCAATCCCAACGGCCGCGTGCCGGTGATCGATGACGACGGCTTCGTGCTGTCGGAGTCGATGGCGATCAATTTCTATCTGGCGAAGAAACACGGCAGCGCGCTCTACCCCGCGGACTCGAGGCACGAGGCGCTCGCGCTGCAGTGGAGCCTGTGGGAGACCGACCGTCTCGACCGCCAGATCGTCAACTACGTGCGGCACACCGAGGCGCTGCCCGAAGCCGAACGCAAACCGGAGATCGCCGAAGCGGCCTGGAAAGAGGTCGTGCCGGCGCTCGACGTGCTGGAGACCGCGCTCACGACATCCGCGTGGCTCGCCGGCCCGGCGTTCTCGGTGGCCGATCTCAACGTCGCATCTGCGCTCTATCGCGCGCTGACGCTCGATCTCGGGAAATGGCCGCATGTCCAGGCATGGCTCAATCGCTGCTGGGAACGGCCGGCGGCGAAGCAAGCGCGCGCGATGCGGGAGAGGTAAACCGGATTGGCTGGCGTAAACCCTGACTTTGACTCTTCGGCTCCCGCCTGCGCGGGGACGACGGCATCAGAAGCGCTTGGTACACAAAGAAAACCGCCAGGCTCGGGACCGGAACAGGCCGGGCCGGAATAATCCCGCCCGGGAAATGTTAGCGCTTTTGCCGGCGACACCGTATGCTGTGCGGCCATCTGCGCAAGGAGGAGCTCGTGAAAAAAGCGCTCGGATTGTCCATCGTTCTGGCCGTCGTGCCAGCCGCGCACGCCGCAGACATCGAAGCCGGCAAAGCCAAGGCCACCGCGGTTTGCGCAGCGTGCCACGGCACAAGCGGGGTGAGCGTGAGCGACACCATTCCCAATCTCGCGGCGCAGCGGGCGGGCTACCTCGCGGCGCAACTGCGGGCGCTCAAGGACGGCACGCGCAAGAACCCGCTCATGAATGCGATCGCGGCCCAGCTCAGCGCCGAGGACATCGCCAACGTCGCGGCCTATTTTGCCGCGCTGCCGGGCGCCGCGGCGGGCGCGAAATCCGCCTTCCTGCCGAACGTCGCGAAAACCTCCGTGACCTTCCCCGAAGGCTACAGGGACACGTTCAGGAAATACCACACGATCAACTTCCCCGCGACCAAACAGGTGCGCTACTACTACGCCAGCCCGGCCGCGGTGGCGGCGGCCAAAGCGGGCAAACCGCTGCCCGAGGGCTCGATGCTGCTTGCCGAGGTCTACGCAGCGAAGCTCGGCGCCGACGGCCAGCCGCTCACGGGTAGCGATGGCTTTTACGTGGCGGACAAGCTCCTGTTCTACACGGCGATGGCGAGCGGCGCGGGCTGGGGCAGGGGTATTCCCGAGATGCTTCGCAACGGCGACTGGAACTACGCCATTTTCACTCTCGACAAGCAGCACCGGCCCGGCGTGAACCAGGCCGAGTGCCTCGCCTGCCACAAGCCGCTCGACAACACGAGCTATGTGTTCACGCTGAAGGAACTCGCCGCGGCAAGATAAGCCGCGGGCGGGCGACAAAGCGCGCCGTTTCCACTACGACCAGCCGTAGAACCTGCGCACCGTTTCGTCGGCCACGCGCTGCAGAAACGCAGCCGTTTCCTTGTCGACCTTGCCGTAATAATCATACGGATTGCCAACCGGCGACTTGCCGTACAGGCTCGCATACACGACACAGGCGGCCAGGTAAGTGCCGATCAGGTCGGGATGGCTGCCGTCGTAGCTCTTGTGCAGCTGGATATCCGGCCGTTGGCGGTACGCTTCCTCAAATGCCAGCCCCACGGGAATGACATAGGCGCCCACTTCGTCGCCCGTCGTCACATAAAGATCCTCGATCTTGCGGATCATGTCCGGGCTGGCGTCTTTGTTCGGCTTGACGTAAGCATGCGTCATATAAAGCGCCGTTTTTGCACCCGTCTTCACGATCTCGGCATTGAACTCGATCACTTTCTCGCGGAAAGAGGCACTCCGCGCTTCCGACAGCGCCGCCCCGCTGCTGCCCTGGAGGATCACCACATCGAAAGGCTGTTTGATCCCCAGCCGGCCCGGCACAAGAAGACCTTTAACGTCGTGATGGGCCAGCGGTGCGCCGCCGATGGTCGCCGACTTATATTGCAGCGCTTTCTCCATCGCGGGGTCGGCGGCAATCGCCAACCGGCGCACGTGATTGTGCAGGCTGTCGTTGTAATAAAGATAACTGTTGCCGACGAACAGTATCCGCTTCGGCGACTCGACCGGCGGTTGCTTCACGGCGGGAGCTTGCCCCGCCCAGACACCGGCGGCGTGCGAAACGACGATGGCAAAGAGGGCCGATTTCATTGCTACAGTGAAACGAAGATTCATGAATGGATTCCTCAGGAAAAGTAAAAGCAAGCTTTGCATTTTTACCTAGTTTATTGTTTTAATTGTTATTTTTCTCCCTGCCGCGAGCCGTCCCAGACAGAAGTGAGTAAACGCCAACCCCGAGAGCACCGGCACCAGCAGGTTCACCAGCGGCAGGTAGAGCAGCAGCGACAGCAGGACGCCGAGCAGGAACAGGTCGCCGCGCGACGTGCGTATGACGCGCGCGAGTTCGTCCGCGCTCGCGTGTTCGGCCAGCGCGTCGTAGCGGAACATGCGCTGATTGAGGTACGCCGAAGTGAGCACCGGCGCCAGCACCGCGCCCACGCCGGTCAGCCACAGCGGCAGCGTGACGATCCACAGCACCGCGAACACGACGATGCCGGCCGCGGCGTTGAGCACGCTGCCAATGAGCGTGCCCCCGGCTTCGCGTTTGAGGCTCGCGTGATAGCGCTCGGCGACGAATTTGACGATGACGGGCATCGCGATGATTTCGGTGATGATCAGCGCGGTGACATAGATCGCCGGCAGGATGGCGATCACCACCAGCAGCACCGCGGTTGAGTCGATGACCCACGCCGCGCCCCACTGCATCAGCCATCCGGCAACTGCGGTCCCGGCGACCGCGCCGGCGATGCCGCCGGTCCACGAGTCCCAGAATATCCACGCCAGCACGGTCCACAGCACGATGCTGCCGAACATCGGCAGAAACATGATGGCAAGGATGCGGGACTCGAACAGGTTGCGCGCGGCGCGCGCCAGCGCGGCGAAGACGTCCTGCATCAGATGAGCCTCCAGATCACCAGCACCGCGGTGAGCGAGGGGATGCCGCCGATTTTTTCCGAGATCCCCATGGCGATCGGCGCCGTCACCGATTTCGGCGCGAGCGACAGCAGCGTGGTCTCGCTCGCGCCGAGCGCCCAGCCGATCCCCAGTACCGAAACGATCGCCGTTGCCGGGCCCGCCAGCAGGGCGCCGCTCAAAGGCAGCAGCACCTCCCCGATCAACTGATAAATGAGCAGCGTCGTCAGTGCGCCAAGCATGGTTGTCTCCCGCGCGGACAGATACGGTTATTGTAACGCCCCGGGAATTTGCCGGACTTTGGCCCGACAAACTCCTTTTCTGTCACAATCCAATACCGGTACCGATGCAGTTTTGCTTAAGCAGCCTGTCGTAGCGTTAATCCGACAGGCTGCTGGAACAGGTAAAATGGCCCTTGTCGAAAACAATGGCGATACCGGCTGATCCCGCACCCAGACTTTTGTCATGTCCACCGCCCTCACCCGACTTCCCGCCTGGCAGGCGTTGCGCGACCATCATCGGGTCGCCGCCGGATTCAGGCTGCGCGAGCTGTTCGAGAAGGACCCGGCGCGTTTCGACAAGTTCTCCCTGCGCCGCGGCGACATGCTGCTCGATTATTCCAAGCACCTCGTCACCGACGACACGCTGCGTCTGCTCATCGACCTTGCGCGGCAATGCGGGCTGCCGGCGTGGATCGAGCGCATGTTCAAGGGCGAAAAGATCAACGCCACGGAAGACCGCGCGGCGCTGCACACCGCCTTGCGCGCCGATGGTGCGGTACTGCTCGACGGCACAAACACCGTCGACGATGTCAGGCGGACGCTCGGCAAAATGAGCCGCTTCTGCGACGGCGTGCGCAGCGGCAGGCTGACGGGGTTCAGCGACCGCACCTTCAGCGACATCGTCAGCATCGGCATCGGCGGCTCGAGCCTCGGCCCGGCGCTGGCAGCGGAAGCGCTGGCGCCTTACGCCACGCCCCAGTTGCGGGTCCATTTCGTATCCAACGTCGACGGCGCGCATCTGGCGGGCACGCTCGCGCCGCTCAACCCCGAAACGACGCTGTTCATCGTCGCGTCCAAGACCTTCACCACGCTCGAAACCCTGGCCAATGCGCACTCCGCCCGCGATTGGCTGATCGCAAAATCGGGGGACGCGAAAACCACCGCCCGGCATTTCGTGGCGGTGACGGCAAACGTTTCCGCGGCGCGCGATTTCGGCATCAGCCCGGAGCATATTTTCGAGTTCTGGGACTGGGTCGGCGGACGCAATTCGCTCTGGTCGGCGATCGGCCTGCCGGTAGCGC
Source organism: Burkholderiales bacterium (assembly GCA_019746155.1). Lineage (GTDB taxonomy): Bacteria > Pseudomonadota > Gammaproteobacteria > Burkholderiales > SG8-41 > CAKKQX01. The sequence goes on along the minus strand of JAIESJ010000266.1, from coordinate 2,608 downwards.
TCGCCATCGGCATGGAACGCTTCCATGAATTGCTTGCCGGCGCGCGCGACATGGACGAACACTTCAGAACCGCGCCGCTCGAGCGCAACATGCCGGCCATCCTGGGCCTGCTCGGCATCTGGTACGTGAATTTTTTCGGCGCGACCTCGCACGCCGTGCTGCCGTATGACCAGTCGCTGCGCCTGCTGCCCGCTTATCTGCAGCAGCTCGAGATGGAAAGCAACGGCAAGCGGATTACCCGCGACGGCTCGACTGTGGACTACGCCACGGCGCCGGTCATCTGGGGCGCGGCCGGCACTGACGCCCAGCATTCCTTCTTCCAGCTGCTGCATCAGGGCACACCATTGATTCCTGCCGATTTCATCGCCTGCTGCAGGAGTCACTACGATCTGAACGAGCACCACACGATGCTGCTGGCAAACTTCCTTGCCCAGACCGAGGCGCTGATGCGCGGCCTGACCGCCGCCGAGGCGGAAGCGGCGATGCGCGAGCAGGGCCTGCCGGAAGACCGCATCCGCGAGCTGCTGCCGCACCGCACGTTTCCCGGCAACCGCCCCAGCACCTCGATCCTGGTGAGAAAGCTCGAACCGCGCACCCTGGGCGCATTGATCGCGCTCTACGAACATAAAGTGTTCGTGCAGAGCGTGATCTGGAACGTCAACGCTTTCGACCAGTGGGGTGTGGAACTCGGCAAGCGGCTTGCCAGCCGCATCCTGCCCGAGCTTACCACCAGCGCGCAGATTTCATCGCACGACGCCTCGACCAACGGGCTGATCAACCACTTCAAGATGCACCGCTAATCCAATGGAGGAAACCATGAACGACGAAGCGCTCAACATGAGCATCCGCAAGTTCCTCAAGACCGTCGGCGTCAATTCGCAGCTCGCCATCGAAAAGGCGGTGCGTAAGGCGATCGAGGACGGCAAGCTCAAGGGCAACGAAACCCTCCCTGCGGCGATGACGCTCAAGGTCGGCAAGCTCGACCTCGACGTCAAGTTCGACAGCGAACTCAAGCTGGAGTGATGGATGGTGGGACATGGGAAGTGGATAGTGGGTAAAGGGCGGGCCACGCGTAACCCACTCCCCACCACCTACTTCCTACTGCTCAAGGCCGCAGGCTGCTGAATACAAAATCCTTGTCCTTTTGCTGCGCGTGGCATTGGTAGCAGGCGGTCGCGGCATCCTTGCCCACCGCGCGCTCGGTCCTGGAATCGCCCTTGAAGCCTTCAAAGCCCCAGCCGCCGGTATCCCTGAATTTCTTCGCGTCCCTGTGCATGACGCCCACCACCTTGCGCGGCCCCTCGGTCACCGCGTCGTCGGCCGTCTTCGCCTCGAGCAGATCGAACACGATCACCGCGCCATCCGGGAACCTGCCTTTCCTGTAGCCTTCGACCGCCTTCTTGTTGGCGTAGAGGTGGTGAATGCCGCCGAAGCTCTGATACAGCGGATGCCCGGAATTGATCACCATGCTCTTCACGTGATGCCAGTCGCGGTAGCCCGTCGGATATGGAACCTGCGCCGGCTCCGCGGCATACGCCGACACCAGCTCCGTTGCCGCCATCACCACACCCATGATTGCTCTCATTTCGTCCTCCTGTAGAATGTAACGGCACTCAAGTTAGCAATGCACGCCGCACGCAACAAGTAAGCACCAAACAGTGAGGTAGGCACAAAACGGTGCAACTTATGGGAAGAAAAGCGCAAAAAATTTCGCGGCACGCACCGGCGGCGGCTCAAGGAGCAGTGCCCGCAGTCCGCGCCGGAAGCCGGAAAAATCCCGGGCGCCCGGTAAGCGCGATGGTGGAAGACATCGTCGGCTGCAAATGGTCGTTGTCGGTGCTGCGGCTGGTGCGTGACGGTGTGCGGCGCCCCGGCGCGATGCAGCGCAACGTCGAAGGCCTTTCCACCAAGGTGTTGAACGAACGCCTGCGCAAGCTGCTGCGTTTCGGCATTCTCGAAAAAGAGGTTTTTCCCGAAGTTCCGCCCCATGTCGAATATCGGCTGACCGAGTTCGGCCGGCAGTTCAGTTCCATTCTCGACGGCATCGAGCGCCTGCAGCAGTCGCTCGACTCGGGCCCCCGGTCGAAGGCCGGGGGATAACATTTTCTCAAGTCGGGTCAAAGTTTGAGAAAATGTTCGCGGTAATACTTGAGTTCTTCGATCGATTCGTGGACGTCGGCCAGCGCCTCGTGCTTGCCGTGCTTGGTGAGTCCGGACATGATTTCCGGCTTCCAGCGCCGGGCGAGTTCCTTCAGGGTGCTGACATCGAGATTGCGGTAATGAAAACAGGCCTCCAGCTTCGGCATGTGGCGCACCAGGAAACGCCGGTCCTGATGCACCGAGTTGCCGCACATCGGCGACACCCTGGGCGGCACATGCTGCTCGATGAATGCCGCCATCCGCTCTTCCACCTCGGTTTCGGTCAGCGTCGAGGCCTTGACGCGCTCGATCAATCCGGACTTGGCATGGGTCGACTTGTTCCAGTCGTCCATTGCCTCGAGCACCGCGTCGCTCTGATGCACGACCAGCACCGGCGCCTCGGCCACGGTGTTGAGCTGGGAGTCGGTCACCACGATCGCCACCTCCAGTATTCTGTCGGTGTCGGGAT
>JAIESJ010000182.1 GCA_019746155.1 Burkholderiales bacterium | reverse complement strand
CGCATCGTTTCGCTGTGGTAGCGCAGGGCCACGGCATAATGTGTCGGGTTGGTGACGATGACATCGGCCTTGGGAATTTCGGCCATCATGCGGCGCCGTGCGGTTTCACGCTGTATGCTGCGGATGCGCGCCTTTACATGCGGATCGCCTTCGTTTTCCTTCGCCTCCTGACGCACCTCTTCGCGTGTCATCCTGAGTCCGCGATGGTAGCTCCACAACTGATACGGCACATCAATAGCGGCGATCACGAGCATGGCAAAAACGACCGTCAGGACGCTTGAACCAAGCAGGTTTGCCATTTGCGCAGACCCGTCTTCGACGGTGTGGCCGGAGAGCGAGAGCAACGCTTCCTGGTTATGCCACATCACCCACGCGGCGACGCCGCCGATCACAAGCGCCTTGGCCACCGCCTTGGCAAATTCGGCCAGGCCGGGCAAAGAAAATATCCTGCCGAGGCCGCGGGCCGGGCTGAGACGCTCGAAATCGAACTTAAGCGGGGTAAAGGTGAAGATCCAGCCGTTCAAGAAAAGCGGCGCCGTCAGGGCCGCAACCGACAGAAGCAGAAGAAACGGCAGCAATCCGAGCAGCGTATCGCCCAAAAATTCGTGCAGCCTCAGCACCATGAATTGCGGGTCGGATGCCGGCCCGCTCTTGAATTGCAGACCGCTCTTCATCATGCCGGATATCCGCTCCAGCAGACTCGAGCCCATAAACCATAGCCCGCCCACGCCGGCAAGCAAAACGACAAATGTGGAGAGTTCCTGCGAACGCGCAATCTGCCCTTCTTCCCGCGCCTTTTCCAGGCGCCTGGGCGTTGCAGATTCCGTTCGTTCGAGATCGCTGTCTTCGCTCACATCCGGCTCCCGATGTTGAGCAGGGATTATTGAACGCCGGCGGCCTGTTCAATGCAGCGAACAAACAGGCATTCCTGCCGCTATTTAGAGCACGAGACGGAAGTCTTGATGGGTTTGCAAGATCGGAACGCCGCAGCCAGGCGGCGCCAATGGCCGGAAGGATCTGATCGATTGCCGCCGCCGCGCTGGAACGGGGCTAGCGGATTGTAACAGCCATTTCCTAGAAGCCCAGGCTCTCCAGCAGCTCGTCCACCTGGTTCTGGCCGGTGACGACGTCATTTCGCCCCTCTGGATTTACCACCGGGCCGTTCAGCAGACTGTGGTTGGGGTCGGACCTTTTCTCGGGCGGGATGTAATCGAGCAGCAATCGTACCAGTTCTTGCTCCAGGGTTTGCACCATATCGGTGATCTTCTTGATTACCTGGCCGGTCAGGTCCTGGAAATCCTGCGCCATCATGATTTCCATGAGCTGCGCACTGGTGGCGCCGGTCCGGCTGGGGACATCGTCAAGGTAGGTGCGGGTGCGGGTCACCAGGTCCTTGAACTCATCCAGGTTGAGCTGCCGGTCGCAGAGCTTCTGCCACAGCGTGGACAATCCCTTCGCATCCGCGGCAAGCTTGTCCTGAATCGGCCGGGCAATATCCGTGGCGTTAAGCACACGCAGGGCCGCCTGCTCGGTCATCGTGGCGATGTAGTTGAGCCGGTCACGTGCATCGGGGAGCGCCTCGGCGGCCTTCTCGATCAGCTTGTCATAACTGATTTCGCGCAGATTATTGTGCAGCAGCCGGGTCAGTTGCCCGACCCGGCTCAGCACTTTGTCCATATTGCTGTCGCCGGCATTGCACGCCTGCTGTGCCACAGCGTCATGGGGCGTTTCGCTGCTGACGGCCTGCGGATTACCCTTCACGGCATTGTCAAAGAGCGCATCCAAGTCCTCTGAATTATTCTGCGGATCGGTGGCGTGGGTCACATTCAGGCTCACTTATTGGTTTAGGACTGTCATGGAATCCATCAAGCAGGGCTGCTCGCCATGTTCTGGAGTATCTTGTTGAGTTTTTCGTCCAGCGTCGCGGCGGTAAAAGGCTTGACGATGTAGCCGCTGGCACCCGCCCGGGCGGCGGCCACGATGTTTTCCTTTTGGGCTTCGGCGGTCACCATCAACACTGGAAGCTTTTTCAGCGATTCGTCCGCACGTATGTGTTGCAGCAAAATGAGGCCATCCATGTTGGGCATGTTCCAGTCAGAAATCACGAAGTCGAAAGGGGCATTGCGAAGTTTTTGCAGGGCGACCACTCCGTCCTCGGCTTCATCGACGTTGACAAATCCCAGTTCCTTGAGGAGGTTGCGTACAATCCTGCGCATCGTGGAAAAATCGTCCACGACCAGGAATCTCATGTTTTTGTCTGCCATCAAGGCCTCCTTAAACTATCCACGGCCAGTGTGCTGTCCCGTAGGTTTCTCGCACAAATCGTAGGTCGGGAAACCTTTCCCGACACAGCCTCGCCAAGGGGGGCGGCCTACGGATATGCGAATTATTTGCGGGACAGCGGCCATGGATCAAGGGTATACATGCGCCCGAGGTGCAAGCCAGCGGGCGGGCTTGTCACCACCCTGCGTTCAATAACGGCACAATCCGCCACAAGTTTAGCCGCCCGGCCCATTATCACGTCCTTTCAAAGGGTTAGGATGAACTACGCCCCTTTAGCGGGCAATGCCCTCGTTGGCGTGCGGCAAGGATAAGCCGTCCTGCGTAATGGATTCTTCCGCTTTCTTGTTCAATACGATGATGCTAATGCGCCGATTGACCGGGTTGAAGGGGTCATCCTTGTCAAGCAGAACCGAAGACGACAAACCAACCACCTGAACGATCTTTCCTTCGTCTATGCCGGCGGCAACCAGTTCGCGGCGCGACGCGTTGGCCCGGTCAGCAGACAGCTCCCAGTTGCTGTAGCCTTTTTCGCCCGACGAATAGGGCTTGGCATCAGTGTGTCCGGACAGGCTGATCTTGTTCGGGACTTCATTCAAGGTTCTGCCGATCTCACGCAGGATGTCACGCATGTAAGGCAGCAGTTCCGCCTTGCCGCTGGCAAACATGGGGCGATTCTGCTCATCGACGATCTGAATACGCAAACCTTCGGTGGTAATGTCGATCATCATCTGTTTGCGATACTCTTTCAAGGCCGGATTGGCCTCTATCGCCTTTTCCAGTCTTTCTTGCAACCTTTTCAGCTGGGTAAATTCAAGGCGTTCCAGTTCGGCCCGTGCCGCTTTCAGGTTGATGTTTTTTTTCTGTTCTTGGATGTCGCCATTCTTGACCTGGCCATCCCTGCGCACAAGGTCCTTGCCGCCGCCTTTGATCACGCTCGAGCTGTCACCGCTGCTCGAGCCGCCTGAAAGAGCAATTTTCAATGGCGACCTGAAATACTCGGCAATGCCCTCGAGTTCCCACTGTGAGGTCGAGCTAAGCAGCCACATCAGCAGAAAAAACGCCATCATGGCGGTGACAAAGTCGGCATAGGCAATCTTCCACATGCCGCCATGGTGCGCGTATTTGCCCTTTTTCACCCGCCTGATAACGAGCGTTTGTTGCTTGTTATCTTTTGTCATCGGCTATCGAGTCACCGGAAACGTCAGCGGCCTTCCATCCTCTGGCCTTGCTCTGCTTGAGGTGTTGTTCCAGTTCCAGGAAGGACGGCCGCTCGGTTGAATACAACACCTTCCTTCCGAATTCGACGGCCAGCGCCGGGGAATAGCCGTTCAGGCTCGCGAGCAGCGTCACCTTGATGCATTGCAGCAGTTTCGAAGACTCGTGAAGTCTTTGTTCCACGCGGCCGGCCAGTGGCCCGATAAAGCCGTAGCTCAGCAGGATTCCGAGAAAGGTTCCCACCAGCGCGCTGGCGATCAATCTTCCCAGCTCCGACGGCGGCAGTCCGACCGATCCCATCGTATGCACCACCCCCATTACCGCGGCCACAATCCCGAAGGCGGGCAGGGCGTCTCCTATCCTCTGAATTGCAAACACCGGCACTTCGCCCTCGTGGTGGTGGGTATCGATTTCGCTGTCCATCAGGTTCTCGATCTCCATCGCATTCAGGTTGCCACCCACCATGAGCCGCAGATAATCGGTCATGAATTCGATTGCGTGATGATCCTTGAGAATTTTCCGGTACTTGGAAAACAGCGGGCTTTCGTTCGGCTTGTCGACGTCGGCCTCGATCGACATCAGGCCTTCCTTGCGTACCTTGGAAAGAATTTCATAGAGCAGCGCCATCAGCTCCATGTAAATCGCTTTGTTGTAGTGCGAGCCCTTCAACACCCCCGGCAGGGCTTTCAATGTCGCAATCATGGCCTTTCTGGAATTGCCAACGATGAAAGCGCCTATCGCCGCGCCACCGATAATCATCAGCTCGAAAGGCTGGTACATGGCGCCCAGATGCCCGCCGCCCAGCACGAAACCGCCGAACACGGAGCCCAGAACGACGATGTATCCGAGGAAAACCAGCATAGCGTGATGCCTGCCCGTCAAACCGACCGCAAATATTCATCGCAACCCGGTCAGGCCGCGCGCCCAATAAACTTCTTGCCGGCAAGCGTAGCACGCTGTACCGAATTCCCAAATAATGCGGCATTCAACCCATAACCGACACAGTACAGCGGAAGAATCGCCGATACATTCCGACGCTACTTCCTGTGCCAGGCCGTATCAGGTGGCCAGCAGTTTCGACGCATCCGTCGCATCCGCGTGCTTGTGCTTCTTGGCCTTCCCGGCACGCGATGGGACGTTGCACAATCCGCAAACATAATTAACGTGAAGGTCCTGTGCGTGCATCACGAAATAGCCGCCGCACTTCACGCACGGCACGGTTTTCAGTATCCGTCCCTCCAGGAAGCGCACCAGGGTCCACGCCCTGGTCATGCTCAGCACGCAATCAAGCTTTCCGACCATGACGTGCTCGAGGTAAAGCTTATAGCTTTTGATAATTGCATCGATCCCGCGGCTGTCGGTGTGGGCCAGCAAATAACGGTAAATACCGACGAACAACGATGAATGAATGTTGGCCTGCCAGCTGAGAAACCAATCCACGGAAAACGGCAGCATCCCCTTGGGTGGAGAGAGGCCCTTGATTTCCTTGTAGAGCTTGAGCAGCCGTTCGCGGCTCAGATCGGTTTCCGCTTCCAGCAACTGCAGTCGCGCACCGAGGCGGATGAGTTCGCTCGCCAATTGGATCTGCCGCGCTTCCGATAGCATGCTTTTGTTGCGCATGATGCCTCCGTCGGTCGATATCCAGGACCGCGCTTATGCCACTTGCTCGAGCGGTTGGCCGGCCATGAGTATCGCCGCGTGCGATTGCGACATGGCATGGCTGCGGCTGTGGTTAGCCAGCATTTCAAGGATCAGGCGATCATCAACCCGGAATCGGCACAGCAAGAGGTTTGCCCCGACCATTTTCAGAATCTGCCCGTGAGTCAAATTTTCAATGATGTCGGCCACTTCCTTGCTGATCCCGAGTCGATAGATTGCAGTCGCCTTGTCCTGCTGCACCATTTGCTTGGCCAACAACATATAAGAAAGGTTGACTTCCCTGATTTCCTCAGTCATTTGTTCCGGGGTCATTTCGTGCCTCCTATGCGTTAGTTGGTGATGACGACTGCATTATTGCCCAACAACGGAAGGCATAAAAAGATGTGCTTTTCCAAACCTTTTGTAAGACTGTATCTCAATCCCGAGTAGGAAATTCTCCTACATGCCAATAGGAACCGTTCCGACACGCGTCTGAATTTTCCATAAAAAACATAAAGATGTATTGCCAGTACGGCCGCTCAATTCAATGTATGGTGCCCACGTTCAATTCACCGTCAAAAATCGCACAATGCTCCCGGTCATCCACAACGCCGGCGTTCGCGCGGTGCGCAGCCGAAATAAATTGCATGAATTCGCCGGGCGGCAAGGGCTTGCTGAAGAGATAGCCTTGCACCCTGTCGCACTTCTCGCGACGCAATGATTCAAGCTGCTCGGTTGATTCGATGCCCTCGGCGACAACCGAGAGATTGAGACTCCGCGCCAGGGCGGTAATGGCGCGCACGATTGCGTAATCGTCGCTGTTGCGATTGATGCCGCGGATGAAGGACTTGTCGATCTTCAGGATATCTATCGGGAAACGACTGAGGTAGCTGAGCGACGAATAGCCGGTACCGAAATCATCCAGCGAGATCTTGATCCCCATCTTTTTCAGTGCGCGCAACATGCCGATGGTTGTCTCCGAATCCTGCATCAAGACCGACTCGGTAATCTCGAGCTCGAGATACTGCGGATCGAGTCCCGTCTCGGCAAGAATATCCGCCACCTGGTCCGGCAGTTTCGGATGCGAGAACTGCGCCGCGGTAACGTTAACGGAAATCGACAACGGGAAAAAACCCTTGTCATGCCATATCCTGGTCTGTCGGCACGCCTGCTGCAGCACCCATTTGCCGATCTCGACGATCATCCCGATTTCATTGGCAAGCGGAATGAATCTGTCCGGAGACAACACGCCGTATTCCGGATGGTTCCAGCGGACAAGCGCTTCGCTGCCTGTGATATTTCCCGTGGCAAGGTCCACCATGGGCTGATAGTGCAGTATCAGCTCATCGCGCTCCACCGCCTTGCGCAACGCGGCTTCCAGCGCCAGTCGCTCGTGCGCCGTTTCGCCCATCTCTTTCACGTAGTATTTGTAGTTGTTTCCCCCCAATTTCTTGGCCAGCGACGCGGCGCCTTCGGCGTTGACCAGCAGGGTCGAGACATCGGTGCCATCGTCGGGGTAGACTGAAATGCCCATGCTGGCGGTGATGTAGAACTCGACACCGTCGGCCGCAAACGGTGCCGTGAAGGATTGCATGATCGCATCGGCAATCGACTGCGTGCTGGCGTAATCGGTGATGTCGTTCCTGAACAACGCAAAGCGGTCGCCGCCGAGCCGCGCCAGGATTCCTTTTTCGCCGACGCAGCCGCTTAGTTGATTCGCCACCTGGCGCAACAGCTCGCCGGCCTTGATGAAGCCAACCACGTGATTGATGCGCATGAAGCGGTCGAGATTGATAAAGAAAACCGCGGCGAGGCCGCCCGCCGTTGCCCGCCCGCTTAGCGCTCGCCCCGCCTCTTCGAAGAACAGATCACGGTTTGCCAGCCCCGTCAATCCATCGTAGTACTCGAGCCGGCGTACGTGATTCTCTGCGCTCCTCCTCGCGCGCCGGGTTGCGGCATTTTCCAGTTCGCGTTTGATCGAGGGAATCAGTCTTGCGACATTGCCCTTCCTCACAAAATCATGCACGCCGTTATGCAGCGCCGACAGGACGACTTGCTCGCTGATGTCACCTGCATAGATGATGAACGGAATATCCTTGCCGCTCTCCTTCAGCACATTCAGCGCCTCGAGCGAACTGAAGCACGGCATCGCATGATCCGAAATGACGACATCCCAGTCGCTTTCCTGCAGCGCTGCGCGCATGTCGACATCGCAATCGACACGCTTGCACTCGAAATGATCGCAGATACCCGACAGTTCAGAGCATAAGAGATCGGCGTCGTCTTCAGAGTCTTCTACAATCAGCACTTTCATCGGCTGCCGAAGCGTAAATAGCTTTCCGGGGAATTTAATTGCTATTGGCTGGATATATCGGCCGCCTTTCGACAAACTTTAGGCCAACCGTGCAACATTCGCGCATCCAGGCCGCTTGCCCGCAGCCTGCGCGCCATTCCGGCATGCCTGTACTTGCCTCCCAATTTCTTTGGGATCAACGCATTGGGCAATGGGACCTTGTCCGATACATTAAGTTGTAGCGCTAACTATGCCGGCCCGGTCTTCGCTACGCGCAGCGGCATCGCCTTAACTTCATCCATGCCAATAAAAAGGCACCGCGCGGGTGCCTTTCAGGCCGGCTGACGCAGACCTCAGTTCTTGATGCGGCTGCGGTACTCGCCGCTGCGCGTGTCGATCTCGATCTTGTCGCCGGTGGCGCAGAAAAGCGGCACCTGCACTTCGAACCCGGTCTTGAGCTTCGCCGGTTTCAGCACCTTGCCCGAGGTGTCGCCGCGCACCGCCGGTTCCGTGTACATGATCTCGCGCACCACGGTCTGGGGAATCTCCACCGAGATCGGCTTGCCGTTATACAACACGATCTCGCACGGCATGCCGTCCTCGAGGTAGTGCAATGCATCGCCCATGTTTTCCTGGTCCACCTCGTACTGGTTGAACTCGGCGTCCATGAACACGTAGGAAGGTTCGGCAAAATACGAATACGTCACCTCCTTGCGTTCGAGCATCACCATCTCGAACTTCTCGTCGGCGCGGTACACCGTTTCCGTCGCCGCCCCCGAAAGCAGATTCCTGAGCTTCATCTTGACCACGGACGCGTTGCGGCCGGACTTGCTGAACTCCGCTTTCTGTACCACCAGCGGATCCTTGCCGACCATGATCACGTTACCCGCCCTGATTTCCTGTGCAATCTTCATTTCCGTCCCACATCTCTTTGAACTAAAAACGATATTTTAGCTTGTCTTGGCAGAACTGCGCCAGCTTTTCAGACAACTCGCCCGCGGCAAACAGCGTTTGAGCCCACCCGGACGCGCGCGCTTCCAGCGCCGTGCGTTGGGCCCGGAATGCGCGCCAGGCCTCGCCGACTGCGACCGGGGCAGCCCCCACCGAGTTCCATGCCCGCCACATCCCGCGCAACGCGGCGGCAGCCTCTCCCGGCAGCCCTTCGCAGTAAAGGTCCAGGAACGCCTCCAGCTTGGGCCAGTGCGCGCGCTCCTGCTGCGGGTAGATCTGCCATACCATGGGCTTCGCGGCCCATTGCGCACGCACGAACGAATCCTCGCCGCGCACGAAATTGCAGTCGCAAGCCCACAGGAGTTCGTCGTAGCGCGGCTGCGCGACAAACGGCACGATCCGCACCTCGAGGCTGCCGCGCCGGAAAATCCGGCCGGCTTCCGCCGCCGTGACGCCGAGGCGGCCGAGTACCGCTCCGACAATCTTCCCCTCCGGGACGGCGACCACAGTCAATTCCTCACCCCGTTCCCAGGCTGCGAGCAGGTCGCCGACCGGCGCATTGTCGTAAGCGAACAGCGAAACCACCTCCGCACCGGCGGCCGGCGGCCGGAAGCCGACGGATGCCCAGAACCGCTCGCGTCCGGCGTCGCCGAACGCATCGCGGCGCGCCAGCAGGTCTGCTTCGCGCAGCACGCCGCCCGTCCCTGCCACGAAGCCGGGAAAGAAAAAATAACGCGCGAGCGGCCAGCGCGGATGCGGCGAAGGCAGTCCATGATGTTCCCTGACCCAGGTTTCCGCGCTCAGGTACTCGAGCGTAATCCACAATGTTCGCGGATTGCGCTCGACCATCGCCGCGATGTACGCTTCCGGCAACCCGCAGCCGAATGCCTCGATCGCAATTTCTGCGGGGATCACGGCTGAAAAGGGCTCCTGCCAGCGCAATACCTCGATCTTCTCGACGTGCTGGCGCATGTCAGCGGGGGCGATCCGAGGGCAGAGCACGCGCAGGCTCGCGAGGTCATCGACCCACAGGCGAACAGCCGCGTGCTGCTCGCCCGCCAGTTGGCGCGCAAGCCGCCAGCTGACGCCGATGTCGCCCAGGTTGTCGACGACCCGGCAGAAAATGTCCCAGGAACGTGGCACTGCCATGTGTCGATACGTTACGCGATTGCACGCAGACGCGTTATGCGGGCAGATGCTCCCCGTCCGCGAGCGCCAGTCACGGCGCTGCACGCCCTGCCGCCTGGCGCATCAAAAAAAAGCCGGGCTGTGCGCCCGGCTTTTTATTAATGCTGCAGTCTGACGAATCAGGCTGCCTGGATGTTGCTCGCCTGCTTCTTGCCTTTGTTGCCCGCGGTGATCTCGAAAGACACCTTCTGACCTTCTTTCAGGGTCTTGAAGCCGGGCATATTGATCGCGGAGAAATGAGCGAACAGATCTTCGCCGCCTTCATCGGGAGTAATAAAGCCGAACCCCTTCGAGTCGTTGAACCATTTGACAGTACCAGTTGCCATTTTGCACGTTCCTAAAGATTGAATTGAGAATGCGGGACAACCCCGCCCAAATGTTTGAATCTCAAAGCTCCTGAAGAACGAACATCCAACAACAACTGAAAATCCAGACTCTCAAGGACTTGAAACTAAACACTTGGCGCCGTTATACCCTGCCTGCGCGGCCCCGTCAAGAAAAATTTAAGGCCCGCGGCCGCCTGGGATATTTTTATCGTTATCAGCGGGTTATATATTTTTTTGCAAATTCCTGCGCGGTCTTCTGATCAAGCTTGCCCAGGGCGGCGTGCACTTCCTTCACCTTGTCCTGCCGGTTCTGGAAATAATAGGCTACACCGGTGTTGTAAAGCGCCGTTGCATCGTTGGGCTTGAGGCGCAAAGCCTCCACGAACGACTCGATCGCCCGATCGTATTGATTGAGCGCCAGGTAGGAAAACCCGAGATTGAGCCAGGACTCGAAAAGATCGGGGTTGATCCGCAGCGCCTGCATATAGGGCGATACGGCGCGGCGCGGCCGATTCATGCTGCGATAGGCATCGCCGAGTTCCTGCCAAGCGGTTGCGTGCATCGGCTGGCTGCGCACCCACTGCTGCGCCACCGACAGCACCGCCGTCCAGTCCCTTTTTGCTTTCAAGTCCGCGATACGGCCTGCCCATTTCCTGGCCACCCGGTCTTTTTCGCCGGCCGCCCCGGCGGCATTTCCCGCACGCGACCCGAGTTCCTCGATCCATTTCGACGGCAGCGCGAAATTGAGATTCTGCCCGTCCGGTAGGAAAAACGAGGTGATCCCGATCAGCCGTCCCTCGCTGTCGAACAACCCGCCGCCGCTCGAGCCCTGCGATATCGCCGCAGAAGTCTGTATGTACTGCTCGTCATCGAATTCCCGCAGGCTCGAAATCAGGCCTTCGCTGAGGGTCAGTTCCAGCCCTTCCGGCGCACCGATGGCATACACGCGTTGCCCGACGCGAAGCCTGCCGGTCCATAGCGTGGCGCGCGGCGCGTCGAGCCGGGGCACTTCGAGCTGGCACAAGTCCCGCTCCAGATCGCTGTGTTTCAGGGTTGCCTCGAAAACACGCTTGCCGTAATGCACCGAGATCCTGGCGCCTTCGGTGACGACATGACAATTGGTGGCGACGGATTCCTTGCCTGTCACCACGCCTCCGCCCTGATTGACCGGATTTCCCTCCTGGTCGGCGGCGTGAATCACCACCACGCTCCTGGATGCTTCCTGGAAAATCTGCTCGGGTGTTTTGGCTTCAAGGCAAGAGACAAACAATGCGAAATAAACGACTGCCCCAATTCTCAAGTAATCCAACATCTGCTCCTGTGGTTGACCTGCGGAAAAAGATTATCTTAACAAGTTGACCGCCCTGCGCCTGCCCCCGGCTGGTATCCATCGAGAATCCGGGGCAGGAAACAGGGAATCCGCTCTTTTCATGATATGAAAATCAGCCCCATCTTATGCAAAATAGATGCGATGCAACAACTCATCTATATAATTAATTTTCCTATAGACAATGCAGAATTTTTTTGCTTATATGATGCGTAGCAGCATCATTTCATAATTTGGAAATAACTCATTCATTGAGCCCGGCTGGCGCACCATAGGAGCGAGACGAATATGAAAATTTGCATCGTAGGAGCAGGTTCAATCGGCGGCTACCTGGCCGCGCTGTTTGCACGGGCGGAAAACGAAGTCACCATCGTGGCTCGCGGCGCCCATCTCGCAGCGATTCGCGCCCGCGGCCTGCGTCTGATACAGCAAGACGGGACCGAATGCGTCGCACGCAACCTCGCGGCAACCGATCGCATCAGCGCCGCCGGCAAGCACGATCTCGTCATCCTTGGCGTCAAAGCGCATCAGGTCGGCCCCATCGCCGCCGAACTCAACACGCTGTTCCATGACGATTCCGTATTGATCCCGATGCAGAACGGCATACCGTGGTGGTATTTCCAACGTCACGGCGGAGCCTACGAAGGCTATTCCATCGAGAGTGTCGACCCCGGCGGCAAGATCGCCTCGGTGGTCGACCCGCAACGCATCATCGGTTGCGTGGTTTATCCTGCGGCAACCATCGCCGCACCCGGCGTCATCCGCCACATCGAAGGCAATCGCTTCCCGGTCGGCGAGCTTGACGGCACCGAAACGCCACGCGTGCTCAAGGTTTCAAACGCATTTGTCGCCGCCGGACTCAAGTCCCCCGTGCTCGCCAATATCCGCGCCGAGATCTGGCTCAAGCTGTGGGGCAACCTGTCGTTCAATCCGATCAGTGCGCTGACCCACTCCACGCTGGTCGATCTGTGCCGGTTCCCGCTGTCACGCGAACTGGCGGAAAACATGATGCTCGAAGCGAAGACCGTGGCAAACAGGCTGGGCATCGAATTTCGCGTGCCGCTCGAGCAGCGCATCGCCGGCGCCGAAAAAGTCGGCAAGCACAAGACCTCGATGCTGCAGGACGTGGA
>JAIESJ010000035.1 GCA_019746155.1 Burkholderiales bacterium | reverse complement strand
CTGGATGTCGTATTCCTCGCGTTCATCAGCTTTGCTCTCATCATCGAGGCTCTACGGTTGTGTTAACAGGCCCTAGGAGCTTGTCGGACTCGGGTTCGACCAACTCCTGAAATGAAGAGCACTAATTTTACTGCGTCACAAAACGTCTCCCTCCCCTTCATGGAAATTTTGTGACACAGTAGTCTAAAGAACGGGGTGAAAAGAACGCCATGCAAGTGACGTCTGATCCGGTTAGCATAGGATTTCGACACGTAAAGTTTCTTTATTAAGCAGCCTGTCGCCCAAGCGTCGATTAACGGTGATCCGTTAACATCACCCGTTCCGGCGAATGGGGGCCACGTCCGACAGGCTGTTAGCGGCAAGCTTTTCCTCGGCCGGGTTCTCGCATAATATATGTGCTTGAAAAATGAAGCAGAAATGGCGCCGTCTTCACCCGAAAAATTCGTGCAATGGTTCCGCGCTGCGGCGCCGTATATCCACGCTTTCCGTGGCCGCACTTTTGTCATTGCTTTCGGTGGCGAAGTGGTGGCGGACGGCAAGTTTGTCGGGCTCACGCACGATCTGAATCTGCTGGCAAGTCTGGGCGTGCGGCTGGTGCTGGTGCACGGCGCCCGGGCACAGGTCGACGCGCGGCTGAAGCAGCTCGGGCACCGCACGCGTTATGTGGGCGGTTTGCGCGTTACCGATGACGTCGCGCTGCAGTGCGCCAAGGAGGCGAGCGGCAGACTGCGGGTCGAGATCGAGGCGCTGCTGTCGATGGGGCTGCCCCATTCGCCGATGGCGGGCGCCGATATCCGCGTGGCGAGCGGCAATTTCGTCACCGCGCGTCCGCTCGGCGTGCTGGATGGCGTCGACCTTCAGCATACCGGGGAAGTGCGTAAAGTGCATGCCGCGGCGATCAGGGACCGCCTCGATCGCGGCGAACTCGTGCTGCTGTCACCGCTCGGCTATTCCCCCACCGGCGAAATCTTCAATCTGGCGCTGGAAAATGTCGCGGAAGCGGCGGCGGTTGCGCTGCGTGCCGACAAACTCATTTTCCTCATGGACACCGCCGGCGTGACCGGCAAGCGGGGGCAGTTGCTGCGCGAGCTGACGCCGCGCCAGGCGCAGAACCTGCTCGCCAGGAACGGCGATCAGGACGGCGACGTGCGGCTTTATCTGCCGTGCGCGCTGCGCGCCTGCCAGCAAGGGGTTGCGCGCGCCCACTTGATCTCGCGGCGCATCGACGGCGGATTGCTGCAGGAGCTGTTCACGCACCGGGGCATAGGCACCATGGTGACGCCGGATGCTCTGCAGATTCTGCGCGAGGCCAAGATCGACGACATCGGCGGCATTCTGCAATTGATCGAACCGCTCGAGGCCGAGGGTATCCTGGTCAAACGCAGCCGCGACCTGCTGGAAATGGAGATCGGGCGTTTCGTTGTTCTCGAGCACGACCGCATGGTGATCGGTTGCGCCGCGCTTTATCCCTTCGCCGAGGAAAAGGCCGGGGAGCTTGCCGGCCTCGCCGTGCATCCGGAATTCCGCAATGCCGGCGCGGGAGAACGCCTGCTGCTGGAAATCGAGGCCCGGGCGCGCAAACAGAAGCTCAAGACGCTGTTCGTGCTGACCACCCGCGCCGAGCACTGGTTTGTCGAACGCGGTTTTGCCGAAGCGGGCCCGGAGGTGCTGCCCCGCCACAAGCGCGCGCTCTACAATTACCAGCGGCGCTCGGTGGTGCTGACCAAACGTCTGTAATGTCATCCGTACACGCCAATCCGCATATTTTCGGAATTTCCCGACCCGCATGAAGGTCGCGCCGTTTTCACTGTCGTTGCGTACCCGGCTTCTGCTGGCCACCACCTTCGTGCAGATCGCGATGCTGGCGCTGTTGATCGTCAACGGCATCAGCGTGATGGACGGCAAGCTCAACGAGCGCACGCGCGTTCATCTGGAAGAGCAGAAGCATCTGCTCAACGCGGCACTTGCGAGACCGCTTGCCCAACGCGATTACAAGAGCCTTCAGGAGGTGTTCGAAAGCGTGCGCCGCGACAATGGCATAGTCTACATGGCGCTTACCGACCGCAGCGGCGGGATCGTTGCCGCAAGCGGCTGGGAGCGGGGCGAACCGTTGCCGCCGGTCGAAACTTCCATCCACACCCTGCTGGGAAATCACCCGGGACGTTTTGATACCGAGGTCGAGATAGTCGAGAGCAGCGGCGAGAGGCTGGGCAATTTGCGCTTCGGGTTATCGACCGCTTTCATCAAGACCGCACGCGACGAGCTGATCCGGGACAACCTGCTGATCGGCGGCGTCGCGCTGATCCTGTCCATCATTTCCATGATGGGGCTTTCCTACTGGCTGACGCGCAGTCTGACCCGGATCACCAATGCCAGCGCGAGCCTCGCTGCGGGCGACCTTAATGTGCGGCTGCCGGTCGAAGGCGGCGAAGAGGTGGGCAGGCTGACCCACGCGTTCAATACGATGGCGGCGGCGTTGCAAAGCCGGGTCAAGGCGCTTGCCGACAGCGAGGCCAAGTTCAGCGCCATCGCGGACTATAGCTACGACTGCGAGCTTTGGATCAGCCCGGAAGGCAGGCTCATCTGGATCAATCCGAGAGTGCTTGACATGTTCGGCTATACGCCCGAGGAATGCCTCGGAACCGAGCACTTTCCGGCGCCGTTCATCAGCGATTCCGACGTGGGCCGTACCGTGCGCCAGATCCGCCGGGCGTTGCGCGGCAACAGCGGCCAGGATTACGAGTTCCGCGCGCGCCGCAAGGACGGCTCCGAATTCTGGGCCGCGGCCGACTGGCGGCCGATTTATGATGCGCGCGGCGGCTATCTCGGCATCCGCATCAGCATCCGCGACATCACCCAGCGCAAGGAAGCGGAGCTGCGTCTGGAGATGACCGTGGCCGAATTGCGCGAAGCGCAGGCGGTCCAGCACGAGTACCTGACGCGCGAGCAGGACGAACACGCACGGCTCTCGGCGCTGCTTGCGGCGATGGACATCGGCATCCTGTTCGTGAGCCACGACAACAAGGTGGTGTACAGCAATCCGTCGTTCGCCCGCATCTGGATGATCGCGCCCGGCACGCAGTTGATCGGCCGCGACCCGCAGGACCTGCTGGCTGCCTCGGAATGCGTGCTGGCCCGTTCGGAAGAGCAGTCGCGCCACATTCTGCGCCTGCCGCGCGACGGCGAGGTTTTCGGCGCGCTGGAAATCCAGATGGCCGACGGGCGCCTCATCATCCAGCAGGGGCATGCAGTCGAGGATGTTTACGGACGCCCGGTCGGATATCTTTGGATTTTCGAGGACGTCACGCGCGAGCGCCAGACCGCGGATCAGCTCGCCTACCTTGCGGAGCGGGACGCGCTGACCGGACTTTACAACCGTCATCGCTTCAACGAAGAGCTGGCGCGCATGATCGCGGACGCCGAGCGCCATCAGTCGCGCGTCGCGCTATTATTCTTCGATCTCGACGATTTCAAGTATATCAACGACACTTTCGGCCATCGCGCGGGCGATGCGATGCTGATCCGCGTTGCGGGCGAGGTCGCGGGGCAGGTGCGGCGCAACGAGATCTTCAGCCGTCTCGGCGGCGATGAATTTGCAATCCTGGTGCCGGACATATCCGACGAGATGCTGCGCGTGCTGGCCGAGCGCATTACGCGCTCGATCGCGCTGGTGCGCTTCCAGTTCGAGGGGCGGGATCTGCGCCTCACCTCCAGTCTCGGCATTGCGGTGTTCCCGGACCACGCCGACAATCCCGAGGATCTGATTGCGCGCGCCGATACCGCCATGTACCAGGCGAAGGGAGCGGGCAAGAATGCGTGGCGCATTTACCGCAGCGATCTCGATACCACGCAGCAGATGGTGTCGCGGCTGTCATGGAATGACCGCATTCTGCACGCACTCGAGAACGACCTGATGGATCTCCATTACCAGGGGGTGTACTCGTCAACTGGCCGGGCGCTGTCACATTTCGAAGTGCTGGTGCGCATGCGCGACAAGGACGATCCGGGCCAGCTGCTGATGCCGGGGCAGTTCATCCCCATTGCGGAAAAGTCGGGCAAGATCCTGGATATCGACCGCTGGGTACTGCGCGAGAGCATCCAAATGCTCGCCGAGCTGAAGTCGATTCCCGCGCTTGCCGTCAACATTTCCGGACGCTCCTTCGACGAGCCGATGCTGCCGCAATACATCGCCGAGCAGTTGAAGCATCACGGAGTGTCGCCCCGGCGGCTGCTGGTCGAACTCACCGAAACTTCGGCGGTGTCGGACCTGCATGACGCGCAGCGCTTTATCGAGGCGCTGCGCCAGACGGGTTGCAGGGTGTGTTTGGACGATTTCGGCACCGGTTTTTCGTCTTTCGCTTATCTCAAGCACCTGCAAGTCGATTCGGTCAAGATCGACGGGTTGTTCATCCGCAATCTGCCCAACGATTACGACAATCAGCTGTTTGTGAAGGCGATCGTGGCGGTGGCGCGGGGGCTGCACAAGACCACCATTGCCGAATGCGTCGAGGATGAAGAAACGCTGGTAATGTTGCGGGGTTTTGATGTCGATTGCGTACAGGGCTATTATCTGGAGAAGCCGCGCGCTGATCATCCCATGCTGATCACGGCTTCCCGAGTGCGCACCAATATGGAGCTGCGGTTTAACTGAGGGGTCGGGTGCGCAACAATTCTGCAATGTTCAATCGCTAATCTGGAGTATTGGTTATGGCAAGGATGGTGAAGTGTGTGAAGCTGGGCCGCGAAGCCGAGGGCCTCGACTTTCCGCCGTATCCCGGCGAACTCGGCAGGCGCATCTTTGAAAATGTGTCCAAGGAAGCCTGGAAGCAATGGCTTGAACAGCAAAAAATGCTGGTCAATGAAAACCGGCTCAATCTGGCGGACAAGAAGGCGCGGGATTACCTCGCCCAGCAGATGGAGAAACACTTCTTCGGCGGCGGCGCCGAAGTCGCCGCCGGCTACGTTCCGCCGTCAACGAAATAGACGCGGCGCTGTTGCTTGCCGGCGCCGGCCGCGTTTTTAACGCTGCTCGAATGCCTCACGCTCGAAAGCTTCGACGCCGGTATGGCGCACGTCCTTGCCCTTGACCATGTAGACCACGTATTCCGACATGTTCTTGGAGTGGTCGCCGATGCGCTCGATCGCCTTGGCGATGAACAGGATCTCGATGGCGTGGGAAATCGTGCGCGGGTCTTCCATCATGAAGGTGATGAGCTGGCGCAGGATGCCGCGGAACGCCTCGTCCACCTGTTCGTCCTGGCGCACGACTTTCGCCGCCACGGCAAGATCGAGGCGCGCGAACGCGTCCAGGGCGTTTCGCAGCATGCCGAGCGCGAGATCCGCCACATGCCGGATTTCCGTGGTGCGCGGTATCGTGGGCCTGTCGGATTCATAGATGAGCTGTGCCATGCGTGCGATTTTCGCCGCTTCGTCGCCGATACGCTCGAGATCGGTAATGGTCTTGACCACCATCATCAGCATGCGCAGGTCGCCGGCTGCCGGCTGCCGGCGCGCGATGACGGTGCTGCATTCCTCGTCGATCGCGACCTCCAGCGCGTTCACGCGGTGATCATCCTCGACCACGTTCACAGCAAGCGGGATGTTGCCGCTGATGAGCGCGTCGATGGCGCGCACGATCTGCTCCTCGACCAGGCCGCCCATTTGCAGTACGCGCGCGCGCACCGCCTCGAGCTCGGTGTCGAACTGTTTCAAGGTATGTTCGCTGGTGAGCATCTCAGCCGCCTCCTTGTTGAAAGAAATTCCTGACCGTAGCGGCCAATTATGACATTTTCGTGTCGGGCTTACCTGGTCAGGGTCTGTACGCCGTCTGCCGTGCCCAGCAGCAGCACGTCCGCCCCGCGCCTTGCAAACAGGCCGTTGGCGACCACGCCGGCGATCTGGTTGATTGCGGTTTCGAGCTCGGCCGGGGCCGTTATCTGCAGATTATGCACGTCGAGGATGATATTGCCGTTGTCGGTGGTAAAACCCTGCCGCCACACCGGCTGCCCGCCGAGCCGGACGAGTTCGCGCGCGACATGGCCGCGCGCCATCGGAATCACTTCGACCGGCAGCGGGAACCTGCCGAGCACGTTGACCAGCTTCGACTCGTCGGCGATGCACACGAACTTGCGCGCGACTGCCGCGACGATTTTCTCGCGCGTGAGCGCTCCGCCGCCGCCCTTGATCATGGCGAGCTGGCGGGTGATCTCGTCGGCGCCGTCGACATAGACCGGCAGCTCGTCGACGCTGTTGAGGTCGAACACCTCGATGCCGAGCCGTTCGAGGCGCCGGGCCGAGGCTTCGGAGCTTGCCACCGCACCCCCGATCCTGCTCTTGATCCTGCCGAGCTCGTCGATGAAAAAGTTGGCGGTGGACCCGGTGCCCACGCCGACGATGGCGCCGGCCGGGACATGGGCGATGGCAGCTTTGGCGGTCGCCTGTTTCATTTCATCCTGAGTCATAGTGGGCAATGGTAAACGGTAAGCGGCGAACGGTAAATGGTAAGCGATAAACGGTAAGCGGGCGTAAGCGGTGAGCGGTAAGCAGTAAGCGGAAAAAGCAACTCGGGCTTTCACAGTTGAACCGCCCGCCGCTCACTGCCTGCCGCCCGCGTCTTACCGTACACTCTCTTTCCTGCTACCCTTGACGCCTGACTTTTTGTGCCTGTCGTGTATGAAGAAAAACGATTATCTGGAACGCATTCTCAACGCCCGGGTTTACGACGTCGCGGTCGAAACCCCGCTCGAGGTGGCGGCGAACCTGTCGCGCCGCATGCATAACCGGCTGCTGCTCAAGCGCGAGGACATGCAGCCGGTCTTTTCGTTCAAGCTGCGCGGCGCCTACAACAAAATGGTCAGGCTGCCGCCGGCGGCGCTGGAGCGCGGCGTCATTACGGCGTCGGCCGGCAACCACGCCCAGGGTGTGGCGCTGGCGGCGCAAAAGCTCGGCTGCCAGGCGACCATCGTGATGCCGGTCACCACGCCGCAGATCAAGATCGAGGCGGTCAGGGCGCGCGGCGCGAAAGTCGTGCTCCACGGCGACTCCTATGACGAGGCCCATGCCCATGCGCGGGATCTTGAGCGCAAGCAGCGGCTGACTTTCGTGCATCCTTACGACGATCCGGACGTCATCGCCGGCCAGGGCACGATAGGCATGGAAATCCTGCGCCAGCATGCGAAGCCGATTCATGCCGTTTTCGTCGCGATCGGCGGCGGCGGACTGATCGCCGGTATTGCCGCCTACGTCAAGCGCCTGCGCCCCGAGATCAAAATCATCGGTGTCGAGCCGTCGGATGCCGATGCCATGTACCGCTCGCTCAAGGCGGGCCGGCGCGTGAAGCTCGACCAGGTCGGCCTGTTTGCCGACGGCGTGGCGGTGAAACAGGTCGGCGTCGAAACCTTCCGCCTGTGCCGCGAGCTGGTCGACGACGTGATCCGGGTCAATACCGACGCGATGTGCGCCGCAATCAAGGATGTGTTCGAGGATACGCGGGCGATCCTGGAGCCGGCCGGGGCGCTGGCCATCGCCGGCGCCAAGGCCTATGTCGAGCGCACCGGCATCAGCGGCAAGACGCTGGTGGCCGTGGCCTGCGGCGCCAATATGAATTTCGACCGCCTGCGCTTTGTCGCCGAGGAAGCCGAGCTGGGCGAGCAGCGCGAGGCGATTCTCGCCGTCACCATTCCGGAGCGACCCGGCAGCTTCAAGGCTTTCTGCGAGCTGCTGGGGCCGCGCAGCATTACCGAGTTCAATTACCGTTATGCCGATGCCAGGGAGGCGCAGGTATTCGTGGGCGTGCAGGTGCGCAACAGGGAAGAAACCCGGCGGCTGGTGCGGTCGCTGGGACGCCACGGCCTGAAGACGCATGATTTCAGCGACAATGAGCTGGCCAAGCTCCACATCCGCCACCTGGTCGGCGGTCATGCGCCGACGGTGAAAAACGAAATCCTTTACCGTTTCGAGTTTCCGGAGCGGCCCGGCGCACTGATGAAATTCCTCACCAGCATGAGCCGCGGCTGGAACATCAGCCTGTTCCACTACCGCAACCACGGCGCCGATTATGGCCGCGTGCTGGTCGGCATGCAGGTGCCGCCGCAGGACATGCGGAAATTCCGCGCTTTCCTCGCCAAGGTCGGCTACTCCTATGCCGACGAGACGCGCAATCTCGCGTATCGGCTGTTTTTGGACTAGTAGACAGACATTGGATGGCGGCATGGGAATGCCGCCCTACTCGTCAGTTTTACCTTGACTGCCTGCCAGAGCCGTCGGCCCGGTTCTGAAATGCATTGCTTCCGGGCACCTGTCGAATGGATTGCCGGATTCCGGGAAAATCCCGTCGCCGGAACCATGGTGGTTTCGCTCAAAGCGGGCGGTGCGGGCCGGTCGGGCCGGCTCGCTACCGTGCCAGCGGGGGGACAAAACCGGCTAAAATCGCAGTGATGGCACGGCAATCGAAGATCATCCGCCTGTTTTTATTAAGCCTCGCGCTGTGGCTGGGAGCGGCGCACGCCGCCACCCAGGACGACGATTTCCTTGCCGCACGCGAGGCCTACCGTGCCGGAGACGGCAAAAAGCTTGCTCTGCTGGCGAGGCGGCTCAACGGTCACATCCTCCAGCCTTACGTCGTCTACTGGCAGCTGCAGACCGGGCTCGATGCGGCGGATCCGGATGACATCCGCGCCTTTCTCGCCGCCAACCAGGACAGCCCGCTGTCGGAGAGGTTGCGCAATGACTGGCTGAAACTGCTCGGCAAGAGGCAACAGTGGGAGCTGTTCGATGCCGAGCTCCCGCATCTGGTCAACGACGATATCGAGATCGCCTGCTATGCACTGCAGTCCAGGATCAGGCTGGATCCCCATGCGCTGCGCGAAGCGCGGCCGTTGTGGTTCGTCACTCGCAATCTTCCCGAGAGCTGTAATCCGCTGTTCAGCGCGCTGATGGAAGCGCGCCTGCTGTCGGTCGACGACGTGTGGACGCGCATCCGGCTTGCGCTCGAAGCCGGCCAGGTCGGGCAGGCGCGCCGCGTTGCCGAGTTCCTGCCCGCATCCCAGGCCCCCGACAACCGCCTGTTGAGTTCGATTTCTTCCAATCCCGCCGGCTATCTCGAGAGGCGCAACTTCGATTTTCAGCGCCGTGCCGGTCGCGAGACGACGATGTTTGCGGTGCATCGTCTCGCGCGCACCTCGCCGCCGCAGGCGGCTGCGCACTGGAGCCGGCTGGAGGAGCGCTTCAGCGGGGAGGAGCGCGGCTATGTGTGGGGGCTCATCGCCTATTTCGGCGCCATGCGCCACGACCCGGAGGCGCTGGCCTGGTATGCCAAGGCCGCGGACATGAGCGATGTGCAGCTCGCGTGGAAGGCGCGCGCCGCATTGCGTGCCGGGAACTGGCACGAAGTGCTGGCCGCGATTGAGGCGATGACCCCCAGGGAAAGCGCGGAAGCGGGCTGGCGCTACTGGAGGGCGCGTGCGCTGAAAGTGCTCGGACGCAATGAAGAGGCGGTTGCCATCCTCAGGCCGCTCGCCGACGAGTTCAACTTTTACGGGCAGCTTGCGACCGAGGAACTCGGCGGCAGGATCACGAGCCCGGCCACTGCCTTCAAACCGGGCGCCGAGGATGTGCGCAGGATCGGCCAGCTTCCCGGCATCCGGCGCGCACTGGCGTTATTCAATCTCGATTTGCGCCTCGAAGGCGTGCGCGAGTGGCTATGGGCGATTCGCGGTTTCGACGACAGGCAACTGCTCTCGGCGGCGGAGCTGGCGCTGCGCAACGGCATCTATGATCGCGCCATCAGCACCGCCGACAAGACCGTCATGCTGCACGATTTCAGCCTGCGTTATCTTGCGCCCTATCGGGACGTGTTGAAGACGCATGTCAGCGAGATGGGGCTCGACGAGGCGTGGGTCTATGGCCTGATCCGCCAGGAAAGCCGGTTTGTCGCCAATATCCGGTCGAGCGCCGGCGCCAGTGGCCTGATGCAGCTCATGCCGGGTACCGCGAAATGGGTCGCGGGCAAGCTCGGACTCAGGAACTGGCGCTGGTCGCAAGTCACGGAAATCGACACCAACATCAGTCTCGGCACCTATTACCTGCGCCACGTGCTCGATACGCTCGACGGCCAGCCGGTGCTGGCGTCCGCGGCCTACAATGCCGGACCGGGGCGCGCCCGCCGCTGGCGCCCCGAGACCGCGATCGAAGGCGCGGTGTATGCGGAGACCATCCCGTTCAACGAGACGCGCGATTACGTGAAGAAAGTGATGTCGAACGCGACTTATTATGCACATGCGTTTGGCCAGCAGGTGCAGTCGCTGCAGCGGCGCCTGGGCGTCATCGGTCCGCGCAACCGCGACGGGGAGGCCGCGCTGGGCGATACACCTTGAGAGCGGTGAACAGTGAACGGTGAATTGAATGGTGAGAAAACCAAGGCCGCAGCAAACGTTTTTCCGGTTCATTGTTTACCATTCGCCATTTACTTTTGCA
Organism: Burkholderiales bacterium; assembly: GCA_019746155.1. GTDB lineage: Bacteria > Pseudomonadota > Gammaproteobacteria > Burkholderiales > SG8-41 > CAKKQX01. The sequence goes on along the minus strand of JAIESJ010000035.1, from coordinate 1,839 downwards.
GCGAAGGGTGAAGGGTAGAATACACTCATGGAAATCACGACAATTTGCGTGCTCGGCGGCAGCGGGTTTATCGGCCGCCATATCTGCCATCAGCTCGCGGCCCGGGGCTACCGCGTGCGCGTGCCCGCGCGCGACCGCGAACGCGCCAAGCAGCTGATCCTGCTGCCGACGGTGGACGTGGTTACAGCCAACGTCCACGACCCGGCGGATCTGTCGCGCGTCATCGCCGGCACCGAGGCGGTGATCAACCTCGTCGGCGTGCTGCACGACGGCCGCGCTACGGAGAGCTTTCAGCAGGCGCATGTCGAGCTCGCGCGCAAGGTCGTGACAGCGTGCCGGCAGAACGGGGTGCAGCGGCTGCTGCACATGAGCGCGCTCAATGCCGACGTCAACGGGCCGAGCGCCTATCTGCGCAGCAAGGGCGAGGCGGAAGCCATCGTGCGCCAGGCGGGGCTGGAGGTGACGCTGTTCCGGCCTTCGGTGGTGTTTGGGCGCGACGACACGTTCCTCAATCTGTTCGCGCAGCTGCTCAGGTGGATGCCGGTAGTGGTGCTGGCGAGCCCGAACGCGCGCTTCCAGCCGGTGTTCGTCGAAGATGTCGCGGCGGCTTTCGTGAAAAGCCTCGAAGACCTCGGCAGCTTTGGCAGGAGCTACGACCTGTGCGGTCCCAAGGTCTACACTTTGCGCGAGCTGGTCGAATTCGTCGGCGCGGCGACCGGCCGCAGACGGCCCATCATCGGACTCAACGACACGCTGTCGTACTGGCAAGCGTTCGCGATGGAACTGCTGCCGGTGAAACTCATGACGCGCGACAATTATTACTCGATGAAAATCGATAGTGTCTGCAACTGCGATTTTCCATTCGGCGTCCGGCCCGCGGCGCTTGAAGCCGTGGCGCCCGTGTGGCTCAAGCCGGAAACCTTGCCCCGTATGCGCTACCAGCGTTTCCGCAATCGCGCCGGCCGATGACGGCGTGAGTGGTAATCGTGAATCATAAATCGAGAGCGACGCGCTCCCGCGATTACAGGGGAGCGCTGGTTTTTCCGTTCACCCGGCAATGAAAATCTATTCCGTCGGCGGCGCGGTGCGCGACGAGCTGCTGGGGCTTCCAGTGGCCGACCGCGATTACGTCGTGGTCGGCGCCACGCCCGAGGAGATGGTCAGGCGCGGCTTCAGGCCGGTCGGCAAGGATTTCCCGGTGTTTCTCCACCCGCGGACGCACGAGGAATACGCGCTGGCGCGCACCGAGAGGAAGGTGGCGCGCGGCTATCACGGTTTCGAGTTCTGCTCCGCCCCCGGGGTCACGCTGGAGCAGGACCTGGCGCGGCGCGATCTCACCATCAACGCCATTGCCAAAGACGAGGACGGCAGGATCATCGATCCTTTCGGTGGCGCGGCCGACCTCAAAGCCGGCCTGCTGCGGCACGTAAGCCCGGCGTTTGCCGAAGATCCGGTGCGCATTCTGCGCGTGGCGCGCTTCGCGGCGCGCTTCGGCTTCGCGATCGCGCCGGAAACGCTGGCGCTGATGCGTCAAATGGTCGAAGCGGGCGAAGCCGACGCCCTGGTCGCCGAGCGCGTGTGGCAGGAAGTGGCGCGCGGGCTGATGGAAAAAAAGCCTTCGCGCATGTTCGAGGTGCTGCGCGAATGCGGCGCGCTCGCCCGCGTCATGCCCGAGATCGATGCGGTGCTTGCCTCCGGCGGGCAGGGAGAAGAAGCGCTGCGCGTCCTGGATGCGGCGGCGGAGGCCGGCGGCCCGCTCGAAATGCGCTTTGCCGCGCTGGTTCGCACACTTGATCCGCTGGCGGTGGAAGCGCTTGCCGACCGCCTGCGCGCGCCGGC
>JAIESJ010000315.1 GCA_019746155.1 Burkholderiales bacterium | reverse complement strand
AAAGTGAGCGAGTGAACATTGGCTGGGATGGACGTGGCTGCTCTGCGCAGCTGTGACGTCAGTCCATATAGTTCAGACTTCGGAAAAGAATCGGTGAAGCGGTAAATAAGCAGTGCCAAATCAACAGATTCCCGCCAAACCAGCAATTCCCGGTGTTTATGTTTAATGAGGGCCACTCGTTCACCCGTTCACCTTTCACTGCCTTATTCCCGATTCCAATTAAGCTTCTCGCGCAGCATCCCGTAATAGCTGTGTCCGGCAGGGTGCAGCAGGCTGATGGTGTGAGAATAGCGCCGCACCACGATCCGGTCGCCTGTACGCAATTCGAAGTGGGAGTGGCTGTCGAAATGGGCGCGCGGATCGTCCGCGCTGCGGATCACGATCTCCACCGTGCAGTCGCTGCTGATCACGATGGGGCGATTGGACAGCGTATGCGGGCATACCGGCACCAGCGCCATCACGGACAGGGACGGATGCACGATAGGGCCGCCCGAAGACAGTGCGTAGGCGGTGGAACCGGTGGGCGTGGCGACGATCAAACCGTCGGAACGCTGGGTGTAGATGAACTGGCCGTCGATGCGCACCTCGAATTCGATCATGCTGCCCGTGACGCCCTTGTTTACCGCGACATCGTTGAAGGCAAGCACGTCGAACACGCGCTCGGCGCCGCCGCTGTTACCACTGTAAACCTCGGCCTGCAGCAGCATGCGGTCCTCGGCCACGAACTTGCCCTCGAGGATGGTGCCGATGGTCTCGAACATGGTCTCGATCGAGATGTCGGTGAGAAAGCCCAGCCGTCCCTGGTTGATGCCGATCAAGGCCACGTCATACGGCGCGAAAGTGCGCGCGATATTGAGCATGGTGCCGTCGCCGCCGATCACGATGGCGAGATCGGCCTGTTTGCCGAGTTCCTCGAGCAGCAGCACCGGATACGGGCAGCTATCGATGTGCGATGCGGTCAGCCGGTCGATCAGCACCTTGACCCCGCGTCCTTCGAGAAACTTCGCGAGTTCCAAGAGCGGCTCGGCGATCTCGGGACTCTTGTATTTGCCGATCAGCGCGACGGTCTTGAACGACGTTTTCATGTCCGAATTAAACCATAATTTTTTGGTAAGCGGTAAGCCGTAAACGGCAAGCGGCTCAAGCGGTTACTGCCGTTCACTGTTCACTGCTCACCGTTCGCCGGTTTTGTGTAGAATAGGTTCATGTCTGCCGACATCGCCAATCTCAGCGAGCGGGCGCAGATCCTGCTCAAGACGCTGGTCGAGCGCTACATTGCCGAAGGCCAGCCGGTGGGTTCGCGCGCACTGTCCAAATACTCCGGGCTCGATCTGTCCCCCGCCAGCATCCGCAACGTCATGGCGGACCTTGAGGAGATGGGCTTCATCGCCAGCCCCCATACTTCCGCAGGCCGGATACCGACCGCGCGCGGCTACCGCTTTTTCGTCGACACCCTGCTCAAGATCAAGCCGCTCGATACCGTCCAGATCAACCAGCTCGAAGGGCAGTTGCACGCGGAAAACACGCAGAAGCTAGTCACCTCGGCTTCCCAGATTCTGTCGGACCTGACGCATTTCGCGGGCGTGGTCATGACGCCGCGCCGCAGCGCCGGCTTCCGCCATATCGAGTTCCTGAAACTGTCGGAAACGCGCATCCTGCTGATCCTGGTGACGCCGGAAGGCGACGTGCAGAACCGCATCATTTTCACCGACAAATCGTACTCGTCCTCGGAGCTCGTCGAGGCCGCCAATATCCTCAACCGGAACTACGCGGGGCTGACGTTCGACGAGATCAGAAAACGCATTCACGACGAGTTGAGGCAGCTGCGCGAGGACATGACCCGGCTCATGACGGCGGCGCTCGATGCCGGCAACAAGGCGGCCAGCGAATCCGCCGAGGAAGTCGTGATCTCGGGTGAAGGCAACCTGCTCGACATCCAGGAACTGTCGTCCAACATGTCCAACCTGAAGAAACTGTTCGAACTCTTTGAGCGCAAAACCGGCCTGCTGCAGATCCTGGACATCAGCAGCCGCGCCCACGGCGTGCAGATTTTCATTGGCGGCGAATCGGGCCTGGCGCCGCTCGATGAATGCAGCGTGGTGACCGCGCCGTATGAAGTCGACGGCCAGATCGTCGGCACCGTCGGGGTGATCGGACCTACGCGCATGGCCTACGAGCGCGTGATCCCGATCGTCGATATCACGGCGAAGCTGCTCTCGAGCGCGCTGGCGCAACGCTGAGTGAAGGGGGAAGAGTGAAGAGTGAAGGGAAAAATCTCCCTCTCCCCCGCTGCCGGGGAAGAGCCAGCGCAGCAAGCGAGGGGGCCGGGCTGGGGTGAGGGGAATCGCCCTTCACGCATTCACCCTCCACTAATGGCATTCTTAAGCGAGCTTCCTTACGCCCACGGCACGTCCCCCCGGATCGGGGTGCTGCTGATCAACCTCGGCACGCCGGAGGCGCCGACGGCGCCCGCGGTGCGTGCCTATCTCAGGGAATTTCTGTCCGACCCGCGGGTGGTCGAGATTCCGCGGCCGGTGTGGTGGATCATCCTCAACCTGTTCGTGCTCACCACGCGACCCAGGCAATCGGCCGCGCGCTACGCCCAGGTATGGATGGGCGAAGGCTCGCCGCTCAAGGTGCATACCGGGCGCCAGGCAACCCTGCTGCGCGGCTATCTCGGCGAGCGCGTGAAATTTCCGCTGGTCGTGGATTACGCGATGCGCTACGGCAAGCCGTCGATTGCCGACAAGCTGCGGCAACTCAAGACCCAGAACTGCGACCGCATTCTGCTCGCGCCGCTCTATCCGCAGTACTCGGCAAGCACCACCGCGACGGCATTCGACGCGGCTTTTGCCTGCCTCTCGGGGATGCGCAACCAGCCGGCGATCCGGACCGTGCGGCATTTTCACGACCACACGGGCTATATCAATGCACTGGCGCAGAACATCCGCGACTACTGGATGAAAAACGGGCGCCCCGAGCGGCTGGTCATGAGCTTTCATGGCGTGCCGCGCTTCACGCTCGACAAGGGCGACCCCTATCATTGCGAATGCCAGAAAACGGGACGGCTGCTCGCCGAAGCGTTGCAATTGAAACCCGAGCAGTACCAAATCACGTTCCAGTCGCGCTTCGGCCGCGCCGAGTGGCTCAAGCCCTATACCGCCGAAGTGCTGACCCAGCTCGGCAAACAAAAAACGGGGCGCGTCGACGTCGTCTGCCCCGGTTTCGTCGCCGACTGCCTGGAAACCCTGGAAGAAATCGCGCTCGAGGGCAAGACCCTTTTCGTTCAGGCCGGCGGACGGGAATATCACTACATCCCGTGCCTGAACGAACGCGACGACTGGATCCAGGCGCTCACCGACATCGTGCTCAAAAACCTGCTGGGCTGGACCGCGGCACCCGCACCCGAGGAACTGGAGCAACAGCGTCTGCGCGCGATGGCGATGGGCGCAAAACAGTGAAAGGTGAACGAGTGTACGGGTGAACGAGCAAAAGCGTCAGATTCGCCCTCCTGCACAAGGGGGAGGGTCGGAGAGAGGGTTGTTCACTCCTTCACCCAGCACAGCCTCCACCCGCTTCATCATCGCTTCACGCTCCGCCTGCGGCTTGTGCGTCCACGCCGCCTGCCACTGCGGGAACAGATTGTTTTCCTCGCGGTATTCGTGCTTGGCGAGCGTGCCCGACAGGATGGCGCAGAACGCGCCGATCTCTGCTGCCTGCGGCGACTCCGCCGCCAGGCATTCCCTGACCACCGCAAGTTGCCCGAGAATCTCGTTGTGCTCGCGCTGCATGATCGCCGACGGCGCATCGCCCCCGGGGTGAAGCGCACCGAGAGCCGGCGACAATATTTCGTCCTCGACCCCGACATGCCGTTCCAGTGCCGCGGCGAACTCGCGCAGCGGCGCCGCCGCCGCGGATATGTCGCCCCGATTGACGAGGCGCATCGCCTGCTCCAGCAAGGCATCGAGACGCTTGTGGTCGCGCGTGAGCAGGTCCAGCACGTCCTGCGGTGCGGCATCCGCGCGGTGCCGCACTTCCACGCGCCAGCCCTGCTCCACCATGCTGATTTGCCACGCCAGGTTGTGGCGCAACTGTAGATCCAGGCTTTGCATCATGAGCGAGGGTTCCGCTGCGGTGAGCAGGACCACCACATCGCCGCGCCCGAGATTCTTCAGCGCGTAAAAAGCGGCGCTTTGCGCGCGGCTCGCCGGTTCACTGCGAAGGTCTACGGTTGCGGCAGATCTGGCCATCACTAAAAATTTTAAGCGGGTGTCGTAAAATGCCGGGGTCCAGTAAATCAGCAAACGCTGACGCCTGGCAACAGAAAATTATTTTTCCCTAAAAAACAATTGGTTAGGTATTTGCCGCGATTTGCTTGAATTCCCGGGAAATGCCCCAATTAAGCAACAGGTAAACAAAGAAGGATCGACAAGATGCAGGATAGCCCCGAACTCAGCGTCACGGCAGAAACCGGGCCGGAACTACAACAGGCAGTCCCCGATGCACCGCAGTCCGCGGCGGCGGCCACCAAGCCCGCGGTCGAAACCATACCCAGCCTTGAAGAACTGTTGAAAAAAGCGGAACTCGCCGCCCAGGAGCATCATGATGCCTGGCTGCGCGCCAAGGCGGAAGCCGACAACATCCGCAAGCGCGCCCAGACTGAAATCGCCAGCGCCCACAAGTTCGCGATCGAGAATTTTGCCTCGGAACTGCTGGCCGTCAAGGACAGCCTGGAAGCGGCGCTGACGACCGAGAGCGCCACCGCCGACAGCCTGAAAAGCGGTGTCGAACTCACGCTCAAGCAGTTGCAGTCGGTGTTCGACAAATTCAATGTCGTCGAGATTGCTCCGGCCGGCCAGAAATTCGACCCCCACTACCACCAGGCGATCAGCATGGTTGAAGCCGAAGCCGAGCCCAACACCGTGGTGCAGGTACTGCAGAAAGGCTACCTGCTGCACGAGCGGGTGATCCGCCCGGCACTGGTGACGGTCGCAAAACCCAAAGCCGTTGAAAGTTGAGGGGTTATCCCCATATCGGATGTAGTGACAAATTTTCAGGAAAACTAACGAGGCAGAATCATGGGAAAAATTATCGGAATTGACCTGGGGACGACCAACTCGTGCGTCGCCGTGATGGAAAACGGCCAGCCGAAGGTAATCGAGAACTCCGAGGGTGCGCGCACCACGCCCTCGATCGTCGCCTACATGGAAGACGGCGAGATTCTGGTAGGTGCCCCCGCCAAGCGCCAGGCGGTGACCAACCCGAAGAACACCCTCTACGCGGTGAAGCGCCTGATCGGTCGCCGCTTCGAGGAAAAGGAAGTGCAGAAGGACATCGACCTGATGCCGTACAAGATCGTCAAGGCCGACAACGGCGACGCCTGGGTCGAGGTGCGCGGCAAGAAGATCGCGCCGCCCGAAGTCTCGGCGCAGGTGCTGATCAAGATGAAGAAGACCGCCGAGGACTACCTCGGCGAGCCGGTCACCGAAGCGGTGATCACGGTGCCCGCCTACTTCAACGACTCGCAGCGCCAGGCGACCAAGGACGCCGGCCGCATCGCGGGCCTGGACGTGAAGCGCATCATCAACGAGCCGACCGCGGCCGCGCTCGCGTTCGGCATGGACAAGAAGAAAGGCGACCGCAAGATCGCGGTCTACGATCTGGGCGGCGGCACCTTCGATATTTCCATCATCGAAATCGCGGAAGTCGAGGGCGAGCACCAGTTCGAGGTGCTGTCGACCAACGGCGACACTTTCCTCGGCGGTGAGGACTTCGACCAGCGCCTGATGGATTACCTGTGCGACGAGTTCAAGAAGGAATCCGGCATCGATCTGCGCAAAGACATGCTCGCGCTGCAGCGCCTGAAGGACGCGGCGGAAAAGGCCAAGATCGAACTCTCGTCCTCGCAGCAGACCGAGGTCAACCTGCCGTATATCACGGCCGACCAGTCGGGACCCAAGCACCTGGCGATCAAGATCACGCGCGCCAAGTTCGAGTCGCTGGTCGAAGAGCTGATCGAGCGCACCATAGAGCCGTGCCGCACCGCGATCAAGGATGCCGGCGTCAAGATTTCCGACATCGAGGACGTGATCCTGGTCGGCGGCCAGACGCGCATGCCGAAGGTGCAGGAGAAAGTGAAGGAGTTCTTCGGCAAGGAGCCGCGCAAGGACGTCAATCCGGACGAGGCGGTGGCAGTCGGCGCCGCGATCCAGGCCGGCGTGCTCAAAGGCGACGTCAAGGACGTGCTGCTGCTCGACGTGACGCCCTTGTCGCTCGGCATCGAGACGCTGGGCGGCGTGATGACCAAGCTCATCCAGAAGAACACCACCATCCCGACCAAGGCGCACCAGGTGTTTTCGACCGCCGAGGACAACCAGACCGCGGTCACCATCCACGTGCTGCAGGGCGAGCGCGAGATGGCGCGCGCCAACAAGTCGCTCGGCCAGTTCAACCTGACCGATATTCCGCCGGCGCCGCGCGGCATGCCGCAGATCGAGGTCACGTTCGACATCGACGCCAACGGCATCCTGCACGTCTCGGCCAAGGACAAGGCGACGGGCAGGGAGAACAAGATCAAGATTCAGGCCTCGAGCGGGCTCACCGAGGAAGAAATCCAGCGCATGGTCAAGGACGCCGAAGCCCACGCCGAGGAAGACAGGAAGGCGTTGGAACTCGTCACCGCGCGCAATCAATGCGACGCGCTGGTGCATTCGGTGAAGAAACTGCTGAAGGATCACGGCGCTCAGCTCGACGCCGGCGAGAAGGCCAAGATCGAAACCGCGCTGAAGGAAGCCGAGGAAGCCCTGAAGCAGGACGACAAGGCCGCGATCGAAGCCAAGTCGGAGGCGCTGGCGCAGGCTTCGCACAAGCTTGCCGAGAAGATGTACGCGCAGGAGCAGGCCAAGCAGACCCAGGCCGGCGGCGGCGAAAAAGCCGCGGACAGCGGCAAGAAGGAAGACGACGGCAACGTCGTCGATGCCGAATACGAGGAAGTGAAGGACAAGAAGTGAAAACGTGAAGGGTGAAGGGTGAAGGGTGAAGGGTGAAGGGTGAAGGGTGAAGCGAAACCACCGTAGCCTGCGCGCATGGCAACAAGCAGTTGAGTTGGTAAGTGCGATTTACCGTTTAACCGCATCCTTCCCCGAAGCAGAACGCTACGGCCTCACGTCACAAATGCGGCGTGCGGCCGTTTCCGTTCCCGCCAATATCGCCGAAGGCGCGGCCCGGTCGGGAATTAAAGAACTCCTTTACTTCCTCAGCATCGCAACCGGATCGCTGTCGGAATTGGATACACTTACGGAATTGGCTGCAAAGCTTGGATTTGTTGCTGATGCGAAACAGATACAGGAGCAGATGGATGACGTTGCAGGGTTAGTCATGGGGCTGTCGGCCTCGCTCAAGCGGCGGTCTTAGCCCTTCACCCTTCACTCATTCACCCTTCACAGAACAGAATGGCAAAAAAAGACTACTACGAAGTGCTGGGCGTGAATCGGGATGCCTCCGACGAAGAAATAAAGAAGGCTTACCGCAGGCTCGCCATGAAATACCATCCGGACCGCAATCCGGATAATCCGAAAGCCGAAGAGCACTTCAAGGAAGCAAAGGAAGCGTACGAGGTCCTGTCGGACGCCAGCAAGCGCGCAGCCTACGACCAGTACGGTCATGCCGGCGTCGATCCGTCGATGGCCGCTGGCGCGGGCGCCGGCTTCGGCAACTTCGCCGATGCGTTCGGCGATATCTTCGGCGACATCTTCGGCGGCGGGCGCACGCGCTCCAACGTCTACCGCGGCGCCGACCTGCGCTACAACCTCGAGATTTCCCTGGAGGAAGCGGCGCGCGGCACCGAAACCCGCATCCGCATTCCGGCGATGGAGGAATGCGGCACCTGTCACGGCAGCGGCGCCAAGCCCGGCACCAGCCCGACCCCCTGCACCACCTGCGGCGGCCACGGCCAGGTGCGCATGCAGCAGGGGTTTTTCTCGATCCAGCAGACCTGCCCCAAATGCCACGGCAGCGGCAAGATCGTGATCTCCCCCTGCGCGGCCTGTCACGGCGCCGGACGCATCAAGCAACATAAGACGCTGTCGGTGAAAATTCCCGCGGGCGTGGACGAAGGCGACCGCATCCGGCTCTCCGGCGAAGGCGAAGCCGGCGTCAACGGCGGCCCGTCCGGCGACCTCTACGTGGTGATCCATATCAAGCCGCATCCCGTGTTTCAGCGCGATCACAACGATTTGCACTGCGAGATGCCGGTGAGCTTCACCACCGCCGCGCTGGGCGGCGACATCGAGATTCCGACGCTCGATGGCTACGCCAAAATCAAGATCCCGGCCGAAACCCAGACCGGGAAGGTGTTCAGGCTGCGTGGCAAGGGCATCAAGGGCGTGCGCTCGAGCGCCCACGGCGACCTGTTGTGCCACGTCGTGGTGGAAACGCCGGTCAACCTCACTGCACGCCAGAAAGAACTCCTGCAGGAGCTCGAGGCCATCAACCGTAAGGATGCCGGCCGCCACAACCCGCGCGCCACGTCGTGGATGGACAAGGTGAAGGCGTTCTTTGCGGAATAGCGAAAGAACGCCTTCACCTTGCGGCGCAGGCTAACTTGGCCGGAAAACGGCCCAGTTAAGTCTAAACGAGGCCGCAGCCACAAAGTCAAAACTTTTTCGAATCCTGACCGGCGGGCTTTTCAGTGAAGGCTGACATGCGTTTTGCGCATGTTACCGGCCACGCACGCGCCCGGCGAGAAAGGGGCGCCCGATGGGTTTTCACAATCCTCGCGTTCTGAACATGTCATGCTCAAAATGCAAGGATAAACCGCCCCCTTCCGCGAAACGATCGGGATCGCTTCCGATACTCGCACGCACCGAGGAAACGGTGCGCACCATGCCGCACGCGGCGCGACAGGCACCTGCCTCGGGCGCTCTGCCGCGACCGGGTTATCGGCCGGGAGCTTGTCGGACTTGGGTCCGAGAGGCTGTCGAAAGTAAAACCGCCTCGCTTTTCGGCGGGTTTGCTTTTGGTGAAACGAAATGCAATCATCCTTCAGTCAACGCGGTCAACTCGAGAAATCGCGGATAAAGAAGTTCGCGAGCGAGCGGATCGCGAACTTCTTATGGACAAATTCGATCGCATCTACGAGCTGCATAAGATACTGCGCAGCCGTCGCACGCCCATTTCCCGCGAAGACCTGATGGCGCGCCTGGACAACTGTTCCGCGCCGACCATCTATCGCCTGATCCGGCTCATGAAGAATTGCCTGAACGCGCCGATCGAATGGCATGAGGAACTGGGCGGTTATTACTACCAGCGCGACGCCGACGGCGGCACCTACGAGCTTCCCGGCCTGTGGTTCAACGCCCAGGAACTGCAGGCGCTGATCGTCTTCGACCGGCTGCTCGAAAACCTCGAGCCCGGGCTGCTCGGCGAGCACCTCGCGCCGCTGTCGCGCCGCGTCACCGAGCTGCTCGCGCACAAGCGCCTCGGACTCGCGGAGACTGCGCGCCGCATTCGCGTGCTCGGCATGGCGGCCCGGCCCACAGGCGCATGGTTTCACGTGCTTGCCGGAGCCACCCTGCAGCGCCGCAGACTGCGCATCGTTTACCACGGCCGTGACCGTGACCGCGTCACCGAGCGCACGGTGTCGCCGCAACGGCTCGTGCATTACCGTGACAACTGGTACCTCGACGGCTGGTGCCATCTGCGCAACGACCTGCGCAGCTTCGCCGTGGACCGCATTCGCGATGCGCGCGAACTGGAAGAAACCGCGGACAGCTTGCCGGAAGCGCGACTCGACGAATATTTCGCCAGCGCCTACGGCATCTTCTCGGGCAAGGCCAACAAGACCGCCGTGCTGCGGTTCACGCCCGAGCGCGCGCGGTGGGTCGCCGACGAACGCTGGCATCCGCAGCAGGCCGGGCAGTTCCTCATCGACGGGCGTTACGAATTGAAAATCCCCTATCGCGACGAACGGGAACTCGTCATGGACATTCTGCGCCACGGCCCCGCGGTGGAAGTGGTGGAACCCGAACCGCTGCGCAAGACCGTCGCCGGGCTGCTGAAGGCGGCTCTCGCCCGCTACCCGGGCCCGTGACCGGCCCGGGGCGGCGCTGCACGCAATTTGATGCGGCGGCTTGAGCGGCTTGCGGCAGAGGCCGGCCGGGAGTAAGCTCATGACCATAATATATGGTCATCAAGGAAACGACGATGGAAATCTCCGCCGCGGAGTTCAAAGCCAAATGCCTGAAGCTGATGGACGAGATCGCGAGGACGCGCAAGCCGATCGTCATCACCAAGCGCGGCAAGCCGGTCGCGAAACTCGTGGCCGTGGAACCGGAGACGCGCAAGCCGTTGTTTGGATATATGGCCGGAACCATCACCTACGTGGGCGACATTGAAAGCCCCATTGACGTCGAGTGGGAGGCTGAGGCGGGGACCGAGCCGAATCTGTATCCCCGAACCCGCAAACGCCGCGGCAAATGAAGCCGGACTTCCCGCTTCTGTTCGACACGCACGTCTGGATTTGGCTTGCGTATGGCGAATCGGGACGCATCAAGCCGGCCGCGGTGCGCGCGATCGAGGACGCCGGTTCACGCCAGGCAATCCGGATTTCCGTGGTATCGGTCTGGGAAATCGCGTTGCTGGAAAGCAAGGGGCGGCTCGAATTGCCCATTCCCGTGTCCGAATGGATCAGGCAGGCGCTTGATCGACCGGATTTCAAGCTGGTGGGACTGGAGCCGGAAATCGCCATCGAAAGTTGCAATTTACCCGGCGGATTTCACGCCGATCCGGCGGACCGTTTTCTGGTGGCGACCGCACGCCTGAAAAACGCGGTCATCGTGACGCGCGACAAGCGGATTCTCAAATACGGCAAGCAAGGGCACGTCAAGGTAATGGCCGCCTGAGTCTCGCGGACGCAAGCTATAGCCGGTAGGTCGGCGATCCTTCGCCGACATCGTTCGTCCGAGTCCTTCATCAACCGGCCCTGTGCCGGGATGCGCAGCCGCAGCGGCTCGGCATCATCCGCCAGGCGGGTCGTCAGGGGCATAATAATGAGCGTCGAGGGATGCTCGGCATCGAGCAGCGCCTGGCTCTGCACGATCAGCACGGGGCGAATCTTTCCCGGCTCGGCACCGCGCCCGGGATTGAGATTGGCGAGCCAGACACTCCCGCGCTTACGCATTGTCGGACTTAGCCCCGACAAACTCCTGAAATGAAAAAAATCAAAGAACGAGGCGAAAAGAACGCCATGCAGGCGACGTTGGTTCCGGCCGACACGGCGTTGCGGCACGCAAAGTTTCTTTCTTAAGCAGCCTGGCGCCGCAGCGTCGATCGACGGCGATCCGTTAACACCACCCGTTCCGGTGAATGGGGGCCAAGTCCGACAGACTGCCAGCCGGAACAGATTTTCACCGATAGCAAAGACGTGAAATTTTATCAATAAAAACAATAAGTTATATTCAATCGCCCAACCGGCATCGCGCACTATCGAGTTCTGAGAGTCGGCACACGTAAACTGGGCCGCGAAGACACGGAATCAGCGGGGACAACGTTCCCCCGCAGGAAGGACCATGATGTTGCGCCGGCAATTCTTTCGTTCGTTGATCGCGCTCGCGGGGCTGCTGCCCGGCGGCGGCATCGCGCGGCCGGTGCAAACCCGCGCGATCCTGCTGCAAACCTCCCCCGTCGCGGGATTCCAATATCATGCAGGTGAAACGCTCTGGCCGCTGCTGCACGAAGGCCAGGCGCTTGACCTCGTCCGCGAACCGCATAATCCTTATGACAAAAAAGCAATCCGCGTTGACTGGAACGGGAGTAAGCTCGGCTACGTTCCCCGGCTCGAGAACCACGCCGTCGCCCAGCTTCTCGACCGCGGTGAAAAGCTTTCCGCGCGCATCGTGGCATTGAAGAACAGCCGCAATCCCTGGAAACGGGCGCGGTTCGAGGTTCTGCTGCAAGGCTGAGGAGGAAGGATCATGAACAGGTTCGCGCCGCGCCGCGGCGTCCTCTTGCCGTCGGACGCGGGATCAGCGCGCAGTCCGCGCCTTGGCGCCTGCTTGTCGGGCGCCGCGCGGCTTCGCGCGGTACGGCTTGCGGGGCTCGTGCGCCTCGTCGCGGCGCGCAAGACGCAGCCGCTCGCGCAGCCAGGCTGCGAAATCGCGCTCCGCGAGCCTGCCTTCGGCGAGGGCGATCATCGCAACCTATTTATCCTCGTCGGTCGCGACGAGTTCGGCGCCGTTCAGCGCAAGAAAAGTCCGGTAAGCAACGTGCGCGGTAC